>DYRE01000472.1 GCA_020718965.1 Desulfomonile tiedjei | reverse complement strand
CTCCTCCCTGAAGCGGCCCCATAGATGAACCCCATATTCGGCTCCAAGTCCGAGGAGGACTCCTGTAGCCCCCATCACCACAGGATTTACCTCATCATAGGCGAGATACAGCAACCCATAGTTTGGGCCTATTCCAGCCGCTAGTGGTATCATCATCACAGCGGAAGAGATTAAGCTCCTGTATATTACAAGAAAGGTAACCAGTACTAGCCCAAACGATATAATAAGCAGTCTGGATGTTTCTTCATCGAATATAACATCCGACTCATATTGAAAAGCCGTTTTACCAGTCAAATACCATTCCAGGTCATTGCTATCCCTTAAAAGCCCCCATTGCCCGTTGAGCTTTATAATTTGGTCAGGAATGACTTTATGGAGTCTCTCCACCAGTTCTCTTGCCTTTAGTATGTCAGAACTTGGAAAACAGGGGACTATCTGGATTAGATAAAGAGTGGCGTCCGGACTCGATATCAAGAGGTAGGGGTCACCTATACCAATCGGTCCAGTCTGTTTTTCCATGGAACGGGCTACAAAGGAACTCAGTTCAAGGGGATCACTGAGGAGTTGTTTCTGGAGATAGGCGTTTTCCAGAAGGATCAGATGATTGCGTGTCCTTCGGAATGAGTCTCTGACTCCGTTTGGGCTGAGGATCGACTCAAGCTCCCCTCTTTCTTTCTTGCCCATTCCCAGTAAAAACTGTTTGAAAAGTTTAGCGACCTCTTTCCTGTCATCCGGGTCGATAATTCTATAGCGAACTCTTTTAACATCCGGCAGCTTGGATATTATTTCCGAGAGGCCTTGAACAAACTGCAATCTGGTCCGGCCCGGTGGTTCGGGAAATTCCAGCACCAGAACCAGAGATTCGTTTTCACCAAAGTATTTATTATTCTCTTTGGTAAGGTTTATGACTTCGTTGCTCTTTCCCACTCCTGCCAGCAGATTTGTGCTCGTGACTATCCAGGGCATAGAGGAAAACCCGAGCGCAGATATCACCAGGCTCGTGACTACCACAGCGCGTGGATAGTCCATTGAGAGTCTAGCAATCTTTCTTAGCAAAAAAAGCAGCAACTTCATTGTTCAAATCCGGATGCGAACAAACTCAGCTAAGCGTTAATCTGTACCAACCGACGTTATGTATGTCAACGCGATCAAAAAAAATCAGAAGTATCTGAACCCACAGACCACATATCGACACCACATATCGATACTCTTGCGTTTTCCCAACGCAGAAGATTATACTAGATATCATGATAATTGGACATCTTGCCATGGTTGGCATAGCAAAACTGACATACTTCCAGAGAGAGAATCTGGCTTTTCTTGCGCTGGCGTCATTTGGGCCGGATATTCTTGACAAACCTGCCAACATTCTTCTGGGAATGCCTGGCAGGGGCATCAGCCACAGCTTAATTATTTTTGCAATCGTTTGTACACTTGCAAGTATTTATTGTCTGAAAATTACAAATAAACCCAGATTGTTGTGCGCCGGAATCATCATGTGGGGATCACACCTGGCGGGAGATTTCCTTCAGTGGCGGGTTCTTTTGTGGCCTTTTGCAGGGTCTCTGGAGAGCGGACCAAAGTTTCATGTTACCGAAAAACTTACCTCGTATTATGTTGAATTCCAGTATCCTCATCAATTGTGGCTGGAAATAATCTGCGTAGCTTTTCTCCTGGGGATCATTGTT
>DYRE01000088.1 GCA_020718965.1 Desulfomonile tiedjei | reverse complement strand
AGCCGGTTCGAAGAACGGAGAATCCCCCGCATACCCGCATAACGAGAGCGCAGGATTGTTCATGCGGTTCAGAAGTCCATGCGTGATGTGGAACCTCACCATGGCAAGACTCTTGGACAGCCTGCTGAAAAAGGTTGTCTCTATTTCCGGAGTATAGACAGCTTCATCGCCAAGAATATGTCCTATGAAATCCATGTAGAAAAGTCCTGGAATTATCTGGCGCCGGTCGCGGTCCGAATACGGACCAATGCATGGACGAAGCAATGCTTTTCTGTCAGGACTAAAGGCCTTTGCCATGTTTTTTATAGTATGCCCCATCGTCGGAAGCGGATGGACACATGGGACCATCATTCCGACTTCAATTTCCGGATTCACTGAGTGGACGGCCTTGCGGATGATTTCCGCGATTTCGATGAGCCGGTTCCCAAGGAAATCGATCCACTGTCCGCGAACCCGCATATCGGATAGCAAGGCGTCATGCAGGGTCTCTCGCGTCCACTTAAGACCGCTAGTTTCAGAGAATCTCTGGATATGCAGATCACAGAAGCAGCCCCAGGTATTTTTCATCCCTAGAAGCATATACCGATGATCATCATCAACGAAAATGTAGTCGGGACCGGTCTCTGCCAGAATAGTGTAAAACTTGCCGAGATAAATGTCCAGCTTGGGGTCGAGCAGACAGGGCGTGCGAAATTCGCAGGTCCCGTCCGCGTAAGTCGCCCAGAAGTCATAGTCGTTATGATTGCGGTGATCCCAACGCGACTGCATCTGGTTGTAGGAGGAATTTATTCCGACCCTGATCCCTTCTCCGGCCAGCCGTTTTTTTGCGCGTGCGATATTCGCAGCCTCATGCCTGGCCTCTTTCAGTGTGAGCTGATTCCAGACAATGTGCTGAGCATCAGTAAAAAACATGACATGTCTGGTACCGGTTTTATTACAGAAACGGACGATTTCCTCAATTCGCTGCTCATAATTCCATGTTGGCAGATACATTCTGAGAATGTAGTTCACTGCGTCTTTTTTAAAAATTTCTTTCATTGTTTCAATCTTTTTTTTATAATTTTTTCCTAGATATTTAGCATGTCGCGTTGTAGTATCTAAACGAAGGTGACTCAAATACGCAAGGGCTGTTTCATTATTCTCTATCAACTTGCAAAACTTAGATTTATTCCTCCTTATTAAGTTGAGGTCAACTTAATCACAGTGCAAAGCTGATCAGGTGGAGAAGTCGGAAGATCCAGTAGCTTGACGTGTCTACCCTTGCGTTGGATAGTCACCGTTTGATTTGTTCCAAGTATCACGCCGGAACTGAAATCTGTTGCGCAATTCGCGATTGTAATTGAAGTGCCGTGCCACCAGTGCACGTAGAGATAGACGTTTTCGTTTTTTGAGGAGGAGCAACCATAGGTGCCACTATTTACGGACGGACAAGGAGATACATTATCAACTGCTTCGCGATGTAGATTCAGCCAGTTGCCGATTGATTTCAAGCGATGCCGTTCAGGTTCGCCGATTGTGCCGTCCGGTTTCGGCCCGATATTGAGAAGCATATTGCCACGGTTTGAGGCGATACCAGTCAGAGTATGCACGATTTCCTTTGCGGACTTGTAGATGTCATCGGCAGGGAAATATCCCCAGTGCCTGTTCATGGTCATGCACGCCTCCCATAGGCGTTTTGGATTTTTAGGCGGTTTGGCATGTTGTTCCGCAGTGTAAAAATCCTCCGGTAGCAATGATCGGTCATTTATCAGGATGTCTGGTTGCAACTTCCGCACCATGGCGTTGAGTTCGATGGAGTGGAGCAGTTCGGTTGTCATGAACTGTTTGCCATTCATGTTCGGGGCCTGGTCGTACCACAGAAGATCAATCTTTCCGTAGTTGGAACACAGTTCCCTGACCTGCGTGTGTATGAGTTTAACATATTCCGTCCATGTTTTCTGGTCTTTCTCCGGACCGTCGTTGAAGGCCTGGATGCTCCAGTCCGGCCAAGAAAAATACAAGCCTACCTTGAGACCGTGTTTACGGCATGCTTTAACATAGTCTTTGACTAGATCTCGTTTCGGTCCCTGTCTGATGGCGTTGCGATCTGTGGTGGCGGTATTAAAGAGGCAAAATCCGTCATGATGCTTGGTGGTCATGACCATATAGCGCATATTTGCGAATTTCGCAAGCTGTGCCCATTCGTTTGGATCATATTTTTCGGCACGGAATTTTTCGATATTCCTATCATACTCGTCGAGTGGGATCTGTTCCTGTTGCATCGCCCATTCGCCGCGGCCGATCACCGAATACACGCCCCAGTGAATGAAGATGCCAACCCCGGCATTTCTGAACCATGCTTGAGATTTTTTCATGTCGTAGCTCCTATTTTAATTTTGATACTATTCCACGACATACACGATCTCTTGAGTGTATCCCGAGATGATTTCAGAAATTTTCACGTGATAGTTTCCAGACATCTGATTCAGTGCCAATGGAATGGGATATGTGAAAGAACCATTGAAGGACAAGTTTTTCGTATAAGCCTCCTGAATTTTTCCATTTTTGGTGATTTCGATCCTAACAACCATTTTGGAATCCTTAAGTGATTTGGGTAAGAGTTCCCCGCTGATTTCCATCACATCGCCAGGCCTTCCAGATTTCTTGGACAGGGATATGTTTAACCCTTCGATCCGTTCTGGCAGGAATGCCAACAATTTTGCCTCGTTCAGCAATATAGCGGATTTCAACAAATCCGTTTTCCCGAGATATTGCTGGCGGCGCACATCATATACATGCATTTGGCTTTTAAGTTTTACTGTCAACTTTTCTCCGGGTGGATTATTCAACGTGCGATCCGGAATAATTCCCAGAAAAATCGCGCGTCCGTTGTCAAAGACGTAGGATTGGACATCAGTCCGCAGATTGCCCAGTGTATCCTGGACTTCAATGTCGCTCTGGATAGATGCATTTTCAATTAAACTTTTACGAATAGCACCCCACTCTTCACGGCGGACCGGGGATCCTTTGAGGAAAAGGCCGTAGCCCTTTCCTATCTTTCTGATACTTTGTCTGCTGAAATCAAACACATCTTCTAAAAGGCTTTGGTTGGGAGCGTTTTCACCTTTAATAATTTGACCAGTGCCACCGCAGACGGGGCATGCCTGCCAGACCATGTTGATTTCAACGCGTTTCTTGCCTTGGCATTTCGGACAGGTTTCAAAGGTGCATTCGCTCGTCGAGGTTGCGCCGTACGGGCGGAGATATTCGTCCAGCGTGGCAGGAGGGTAGTCCGCGATAACAAGACCACCAGCTTCAGCAAACGTCCTGATCTTTTTTACGCCCTTGCGCGAAATGGCCTGGCATGCAGGCAGGAGTAGCACGCGTTGTTGTTCACTATACTCCAGTGATTCCTCTATGAACTCGGCCCCCACGGCCTGGTAATCGAATCCAATCCGTTGGAAAAGATATTCAAAGTGTTCACGCGCCATCTCCCAGGTCAGCTCTCCGGGATACATGATTCCAGCGTAATAGGAGGAGTTTGACCAGAAAAGGAGGATCGGATCGACTTTCTTGTGGCTAGAAATGAGAAGTTTGCCAATACCATTTTCTAATTCTCGGTATTCCTCTATAGCCTGCCGTGTGCACTGTAGCGGTTCGCAGAGGTCAGCCGAAAACATTGTTCCAGGCCACCATAGGATGTGCCTTCCGCCTTGAAAGAGCTTTTGCCATGGGGGGATGCGCATCATGTATTCGCCAATCCAGTTTGCTCCAAAACATGGATAATAGCCGGTCCAAGTAGTATAGAAATTAACATCAGCGCGGAATGGTGCCAGCGGAGTCTGAGAACCGGCACGAATAATCTTCGCCATTCGAGGCCAGTCGAAATCCATCCCCCCCTGGCAGTCAAGTGAAACGCGGGCACCGGGATCCATATTCTGTATTGTCTGAAATGTAATCTCTTCTACCATATTGAAACGGTCAATCTTATGCAATTCTTGCTCCATCCAGCGTGTTGCCTGGTGGCTCGTTTTCGCTGTCATGAAGGAAATGAGACTAATGTCGTCGAAGTTGTTGAATTTTGTTCCCCATACCTGATTCAAATTCATTATATCTCCGTAGCGATCTTTAAGGTATAGGTGATAGTCGTTGAGTGCATCAGGATTGTCCCACGCTTTTTCATCGCGACTGATGTAGCTTTCCTCGCTGGTACTGTAGGCTATGGTTCCATAACGCCGGTACGCCTCGACGCGTGGAGGATAAACTTCCATCTTACGTGACTTCAGCTGGTTTTCAAGTGTTGATTTGGGGCTGATACAGAAATTCCAACTTCCGTAACAATACGGAAGGGCGAGAAGGTTGTTACGCGCGAGAGCATCGGCGGATTCGAAGATCAGCTCGCGAGGTAGCCATGTGATCAGATCGTAATAACCGGAGACCGCGTTTTGTTTATACTGGTGCATTAATTTTCGGTTGATGCGTGTATTAACGGCATTCGCCCAGACAAAGACCTGATAGTCATCGAGCGTGTTGTTTGGCAATCCTACCCA
Organism: Desulfomonile tiedjei; assembly: GCA_020718965.1. Lineage (GTDB taxonomy): Bacteria > Desulfobacterota > Desulfomonilia > Desulfomonilales > Desulfomonilaceae > CAJBEZ01. Next base: position 3,744 of record DYRE01000088.1, on the reverse strand, counting down.
GACATCCGCTTGGTCGATCACGAAACCGTTCTCCTTCACACATGCCACTAGATGGTAGATGCGGGACAAAGGATTAGCGATGGGGGGAAACTCAAATTTCCCGTTTCCGTCCTCAAGCTCAGCTATCGCTACGAGGCGACTATAGCTGTCCCATAATTCTACGATCACCGACAAATCTTTCGTAAGGGGGGTTGCGAATTTCACCGTCCCGCCGATGCGATCATTATGCGCAAAATATTCTTTCTCCGGCTGTATGGAGTCCAGATATTTAGTGTCAGTTACAATGAGTGCCGCAGATGCCCAGTCGAGGACGGCACCACGCTGTAAGGCCCAGACATCCACCACGTATGTGCCTTGGGACAGTTGCGGCAAAGGGAGTGAGAAACGCGCCGTATGTCCGATAAAATCGAGATTGCCTACGGCCCCTTTATTGATAACTCTATTATGGCGATCCCTCACTTCATACACCACCGACCAGTCGCGTAATTCCTGTTCACTAAGCTCAATGGAAAAGGACAACGGGGATGATGGCAGCTTTTGGCGTTCCACGGTGACGAGAGGCTCTTGCGCGTGCACCGCAGCCGTGGTCGTCTTACCCGAAGCATGATAGAGTGCTTTGCCCAGGATGGAGAAATAATAGTCGTAATAGAGCTCGTCATCAGCCACAAACGGAGAGAGAGAGATTGCATCGGAATAACTACGCCACGGTTCCATTTCATGGACGGTACGAAAATCCTTTTGGTGCTGTTGCTCGCCCAGGCGATCCTGATAGTCCAAGCAAACCACATTACCACTTCCGAGCTTGCCAATGCGAATCTCCAGAGGACCGACTCGCCGCGCCGCAATGGAATTGGGCAAGGTTTTTTTATACGTAAAGTCCAATGGTAAAATACCCAGTGGTACTGTTGATCGGATCTTCTTGGCAAGTGAATTATCGGGCTCGCTCAATCCCATCTGCTTGCGCAGGTCATCTTCGACATCCCACGGTGAAATCCACACCAGCGCCGTACCGCCTTTCACTTTTTCCAATACCTTGTTCCTAATTTCCAGAGGAATTATACTCCAGCGAACTTTCCCGATAATTATCGCATCATAGTGATACCCTAGACCAAGCAGGCGGTTTGCGGTATTGTTGAGAATATCCTTGGAAGGCGATATCCAATTGTCACCTTCTTTCCCGTCAAACCATTGGTCATATTTCGTGGGGGTAATCAAACTTATATCTGCCGGGATACGGGAACGCAACTCGACAGCTTCGTGAGAAGCATCAATCGGCAGAATGATGAGTAGTTTAAGTTTACCCAGCGCATATGGCTCTGCCCAGGCAATTCGCGGACCAAACAGGCTACCCGGCTGGTTGCCCATGACCATGTTGTTGTACCGGTAATTCGGCGGCAATTCGCGGGAATATTCTGTGATGGTTCCCGACGAGAACACCAAGGCTGGCTTCATCAAAAAAATGATAAGCAACCCGACAATCGTGTTCCTCATCTTCATAATGACTCTCCTGTTTACTGTTAGTTATTGAAAGAAATTTAGATAGCGAATTTCCTCTTCCGCGCAACGATATGTATAGCCTGTATAATTAATCTGGGAATAAGCGCGTGTGACAACTTCCCAATCAAGGGTTTTTCCGTTTTGTCCTGTATCGGGCAAAAACGCATCGGCGTTGGCCAATCGTTCGACGTATAGAGGACGAATCGTTCCGGATGCCTGAAGGATTTCCGCTTTCTTTTTCATTCGCAATAATGGTTGTAGCGTTTTCCATTTTTCAAAATCCTGTGTGACCATTTTTCCAAATAAAGCGGGATTGTGAAAAGCACCTCCCACCGCTGACCATGTGCAGACACCAGATATCAGATTGCAACACAGGTTCAACAGCCAACCCTCCGTCGGTGCTATTTGTTCAACTCCAAGATCATTCGCAGGAATACGCATCTCTAGAAACCATCGGTCGTTCGTGGCGGTAACTGCGCACTTCCAATTCCCGTTCCAGAGGGCATCCTTTCCGTTTCCATCATAGCGATACCCATCTATGGAAACAACATATTGAATGTAATTGCCCTTGCCCGGTGTCTGTAAAAAAAGCTCGATAGATTCACGACTGGTGTAGGTATCGTTTTTTGGTAGAGGTTTGCCATCTTTATCAAGAAACGGCTGACATTGTAGTTCATCCAGAACCTGACTAGCATTCGACAGGGGAATTTCGATCCCGAAATACAGCGCCTCTACATTGAAGAGCACCCGGAATGACGGTTGTATTGCCGAAAGGAAGTTCTGATCGCCGATACTACGGAATCCACTAAAAGGAATAGCTTGACCCCACGCCGGTTCGTTAAGCTTTCCGTCGATCACGACTGGCTCAACGGTTTCCGATGAGAATGCGACGCGTTCTTGGCAGTCCGGCTGGACAGGAGACAGTTTTTGCTCGTCTTCACGCAATACCCTACCAATAAATATGTCGTCTATCAGCATTTCGGCACTCACGACCAGTCGTGGAAAGATCGTGCTGGGAGAAGGGCCGGAGATAACAATATGTTCCTCTATCATGGTCCATCGGTCATTCTCGACCTTTCCCTTGGTCTCAATAATCTCCGCTATGCCACTTCCATATACGTGCAGGTACAAGAGTGCTTTGCCTTGTCCTTTTGCCCAGAAGCGTACGATATATATGTCTTCATCTTTTGTCTTGAAAGCATCCTGAAAACTGGGGGCAAGATAAAACTGTCCCCCGAGACGCATGGCCTTCTTTCCCGAATGAACATCCTTTTCCTCCGGCCTCATCAATTTTGTCTCATAGAATTGTGATAGGATTTGAGGAGTAAGTAGGTTTCCTTTATCGTTTTTGTCCAATTCTACCTTTGATGTGACAAGATAGCCCCAGATGGAATGATTCTGTGGCACTGTCTCTTTCCATTCCTCCATGCCACCGTCCTTGATTAGATTTTCGCTCAGATTCGTCGCAAATGCGTCAAGTGAAAGAAAACCCACTGTGAAAATGGACAGTACTTGCACAACCTTCAGTATTTTCATAACATTTCTCTCTTATAATAGTTCAATAAGGGCGATAATTGAAGGCGACATTTCCCCAGTTCCCGTTATAGTATATATCACCTTCGAATCTCATTTCATTTACGTATTGCGATTTTGAACGGAAGCCTGCAGCGCCATCAATAAAAAGATGATTAACTCCGTTCCCATGATGAGGAACTCCGATTACAAAGGAAGCACTATCTGTTCCGTTGCACGCATACCATATGGGATAAAACTTATTGGCAGGCTCCAATTCCGTCATCATTGAGTTTAGTGACGGATATCGGAAACTTGCAATACGCCGATAGTTGAAAGTGTGTGTGGTAAATGAGCCCATTCTTCCCCCTACGGGTTCATTGTATCCGTAACTAGTCCAATTGCAGGTACTGCCGTAGTATGGCCAGAAATCAACTGTTGATTTTCTCGTTATGTCGGAGGGGCAGTCAAGCATTCTAGTAGGGATATAGCCTGAACTATAGTCATTACCGCTATCCCCAGATATCATTAAATCCTTGAAAGTCTGTCCCGCACCAGTTCCTTCCATGAAGGCAGGAGGCATGTAATCGTTGCTGTCTCCGACATAAGAGTGGATGCCCAAACCACACTGTTTCAAATTGTTTAAGCAAAGAGTCTTCTTGGCGGTGTCCTTAGCTGTTTTTAAGGCCGGTAGAAGTAACGATGCCAGAATTGCGATTATCGCAATGACCACTA
>DYRE01000471.1 GCA_020718965.1 Desulfomonile tiedjei | reverse complement strand
TGATTAGGTTTTCTATGTCTTGGTTATCGTAATATGCTCCTGTTTTCTCCTGTGCATTTTTTAGGTATAGATTTTCTAGTCTCTCTTCGGTTGCCGTTCTACCGCGTATCTGTATGCCCGTCTGCTTCAGGAACTCACCTGCGTGTCTGGAGTTGGCGATATTACTATATCTCTCCCTTATTTCTTTTGGGATCTTTTCGCCATTCATCGTAACGACCTCGTCGTTATTATTTCTCTCTCCCATGAACTTCAAGCCACCAAGCCCTACGGCACCTCCTAATCCGCCAATCGCCATGTCTCTAAATATCGATGGGCTATCGTCTTCAGACCCGGTTATTGCAGCAAAGCCTTTTTGCCCAAGGTTCTTTATCGCCATTAAAGTTGCGCCAGCTAATGCTCCTGCCCCCGCCACTTGCGGAAAATTATACGGCTCAAGAGATATGTGGTCTAAGGGCTTCTTGTTTTTTGGATAATTGGGAGGCTCTGTTAATTTATCCTTTATGCTGTATAGCATGTCGGATATGTCATTCGCCTTCTTGACCGAAATAGAGTCCACCAACGACTTAATGGAAGACATTGGAACGTCATCACCCTTTTTCTTTATTACCCACTTGTCGCCATCCTTATCTAGGGAAATAGTTATGTTGCTTTTCCCCGACTGCCACGTGCCGTAGATTCTGTCCGGCGATGTCTTATATGCCTGGAACTTCCCTACTATAGCCTCTCCCCTTGTTCCGAAGTCATGCATATCGCCATCTGGCAATCTCTGCGCTGACACTCCCAATTCGTCTGACTCTCCAAGTAGGAAGTCAATTGTCTTCCCGTTATTGAGGAAGCTTAATATTTTTTTTCCTTCCCCGTCCTCTTCTATGGCCGCCTGCCACATCTCCGACTTGTTCTTTTCAGGTATCCCTGCGTATTGGTCTTTTGTGCGGGTCTCTATAAGGGCATCCCTATTGCTATCTGCAATAAGCGTTTCCTTCTGTTTTTCCCTTCCCTTTGCCCCCATTACTGACTCAAATACGTCATTCATTTATTTTTTTTGATTGCTTATATTGATCCCAAGCATTGTTGTCTCCACTGAACGCCTTCCTCAGTAGCATTGATCCACCGCCTACAACACCAGCTCCAAGTGCTGCGCCCCCAAGAGAAGACATGGCAGTTTGATTACCACCAAATAATTTTGGAATCAAATATCCACCCAATCCTCCTATCACCCATGGGGCCGCCTTACCTAGAAATTCCGGGTCTTTTATGTATTCCATCCCTTTGTTTATTGCCCCCCCTACTGCCGTTCCTATCCCTGATATTAGTTCTTGTCCCCTCTCTATCAGCCTATCTGCGTTTGCTTTGCCAGCAGATTCCCCAATGTCTTCTTTCCACGTAAATGGATTCCAGGCGTTGGCAATCTTTTCTCTAACTTCTGCAAAAATAGACATTACGTCTTCTGCGGACTTACTGTCTATGAAGTTATTTTCAAGGCTATATTCGGCAGCGCTCTTGAGGAAGTCTAGTATCTCTAGTGGCGCCATCCCTCCATCTTTGTACATTGCGTCTATGAAACCAGACACGAAATTGACCTGGTTCTCTTCTTTGCTGAAGTCCAAATCGCTTCCATACATAGCCAACAGATCATCATTCATACTACAGACTCTTCGAGTTAGGTCCGCGACGGGTTTTGCCGAGATTCTTCAAGTTGA
>DYRE01000087.1 GCA_020718965.1 Desulfomonile tiedjei | reverse complement strand
TATCCATTGCAACGTATCAAGGGTTCCGGAAGCGTCTTCAGGTAAGACGAGATGCCGTATTAGCAATCCTTGCGCTGCAAGGCCTCTTTCATCGAGCTTTAGATCTCCGACCTGGCGATACATTTCCCGGATAGCCATCCTGGCATACTCCACATAATCCTCGCAATTTGAGTATCTCAAAGCGGCTTCATTCTCCGCGTATTTGAGATCAGGCAGGTAGACATCTACAACACCGTCCAACAATCTGATAACATCCAGCGACTCATAACCTCCACAGTTGTAGACTGTCGGCAACTTCAGCCCTTTGGATGACGCCAGCCCTAACGCCTCAACAAAAGCGTGGACCTCATGTGTCGGCGAGACCGGCTCTATGTTCACAGCGCCTTCGTCCTGAAGTCGTATCATCTCCCCGGCCAGTTGGGATATTGAAAACTCACTCCCTATGAGGCCCCTGCTGATTTGATGATTCTGACAAAATACGCATCGAAGGTTGCAATTCGCAAAGAAGATTGTTCCGGCGCCCCATTCTCCTACAAGAGGCGGTTCTTCTCCAAAATGTCTGGTTACGCTACTGATGGTAGGGAGCCACCCTGCCCCACAAAAGCCCCGCTCTCCTTTACTTCTGTCAACTTCGCACTCTCGCGGGCAAAGTCGGCATGAGGTTGCCATTTGTTTCAGGTCGTTAGCAATTTCGAAAATCTCGTCTACTGAACGGCGCATAGCCTGTATAATCCTTTCCGGGTGATCGCTGTCTACACCGATTTCAATGTGATCGGGCGCTCTCCAAACAGGGGTATTTCCAACCGTAATCATTATGCTACCACAAGTATTCGCGTCAACAATGATCGGAATCGCCGGCGTTGCCTATTTCAGGCTATTCTGTTAAAAATCTACAGATTGGAAGGATCAAAACCATTCCGCCGCTAGTGTTGTCAAGACCCTAACTGCTCTATTGAAGGAAACTTTTATGAAACTGTCTAAATTTCTCGTCCCTACACTCAAGGAAAATCCTGCGGACGCCGAAGTCATTAGTCACAAACTTATGGTCAGGGCAGGCATGATAAGGAAATTGACCGCGGGAATATATTCATACCTTCCTCTGGGCTATCGGTCGTTGCGAAAAGTTGAACAGATATGCAGGGAGGAAATGGACGCCGCCGGCGCGCAAGAAGTTTACCTTCCTGTGGCGCAACCGTCGGAACTCTGGAAAGAGTCAGGGCGTTGGGAAATTTATGGAAAAGAACTGCTCAGATTCAAGGATCGGCACGACAGAGAATGCTGTCTTGGTCCCACTCACGAAGAAGTCATAACTGATCTGGTGAGAAGAGAAGTGCGCTCATATAGGGACCTGCCCCTTAATTTGTATCAGATACAAACCAAGTTTCGTGATGAAATAAGACCCCGCTTCGGTTTGATGCGAGGACGCGAATTCATTATGAAGGATGGCTATTCTTTTGACACGACAGAAGATATGGCCGAGAAAACGTACATTGAGATGCGGGACGCTTACCAAAAGATTTTCACGAGGTGCGGCCTGGAATTTAGGGCTGTGGAAGCGGATTCTGGACCAATTGGTGGAAGTTTTTCCCATGAATTTATGGTCCTGGCCGCCACTGGTGAAGATACCATCGTCTCCTGTGATAGTTGCGACTATGCGGCCAACATGGAAAAAGCCGAGATAAGAACGGAGGAATTCTCTTTCCCTGTCTCTGAAGGTAGCCCGGAAGCTGTTAGTACTCCCGGCGCAAGCACCGTTGAAGAAGTCGCTAAATTCCTGGGATTGAAAGCTGAAAATATAATCAAAACTTTAATTCTGAAGACCGAAAATGGCGCCATAGCCGTGCTGCTCCGGGGCGACCATGAACTCAACGAAGTTAAGGTCAAGAATTTTCTTAAGGTTTCAGATATTGTCATGGCTAACGCAGACACAATAGAAGAAGTCACAGGAGGTCCAATGGGTTTCTCCGGGCCTGTTGGACTGAGCAACATTCCCGTCCTTGCTGATAGGGCCATCTTTGGTGTCGAATCGGCGGTAGTGGGTGGAAACAGGCATGAAACGCACTTGATAAATGTTGATCCCCGTCGTCATTTCAAGGTTGATCAATCTGGAGACTTTAGAGCTGCAACCGCAGGAGACCTTTGTCCAAGATGCTCAGGAACCTTGCGCCTCAGCAGAGGCATTGAAGTTGGACATATTTTCAAGCTTGGAGACAAATATTCAAAAGCAATGAACGCATCCTTCCTGGACCCTGATGGTAAGGAGCAATTCATGATAATGGGCTGTTACGGAATAGGCGTAAGTCGAGTTCTAGCCGCTGCGATTGAACAGAATCACGATGATGATGGAATTATATTTCCTCCACCCATAGCGCCTTTCACGGTCATGATCACCCCTGTGGGGGCAAAGTCGGAAACGATAAACGAAGTAGCCGGTCGGATATATGAAGACCTCTGGAGTTCCGGCATAGACGCCTTGCTTGACGATAGGGACGAACGTCCCGGAGTAAAATTCAAGGACGCGGACCTTCTCGGCATACCTTTCAGGATAACGATAGGCCAAAAAGCCCTGGCCCAGGGAAACGTAGAACTGAGAAACCGCCGGACAAAAGAAACTATACTGGTGAAACCGGAAGATGTTATCCCAGAAGTCAGAAAATTGACTGAGAAATGGGCCCAGCGGGCTTAGACTCCGGTCGAAGCAATAGCCTATCTGCCGTAATAGTATGGGTTTCCAGAATAATAACCGGCGCCGTAATTCTGGTTTGGCATTCCATAGCCATAGGAATACGCATGGTTCTGCCCATATCCACCGCCGTATGCCCCTTGAAAATAGCCGTATGGGTCATATACCGGAGGCGCTGGGGTCGGGCTCCATTGTTCGGGATACTGATCGGCCGGCGCCGACCACTTCACAGGATCCTGAGCATAGACCATTCCACTAACCAGGGAAACTATTAGTAACGCCAAGCATATGAAAAGAAGTCTGTTATACATTTCATACCCTCTATCAAGGTTTGTCGAGATCATCCATAGACCTAAGCCATGATTCGGGAAAATCCTTCATGTACAATTTTAAACGCAAAAGATTCTGACGTCAATTGTCTGACGATCTTGATCTTCTCAAAATACATATCCTGAAAAGGCCCTAAAGATTCCAAAATGCGGCAGAAAAACAGAAAACGTCCCAGCTCGAAGAAAACCGTTGATCAACGGGGAAAAGTCGATTCGCCGACATCGTCCGAAGCGGCTACAGTTAACGGCTCCAGTCGTTTCATGGAGTGGTTCAAAAATGTATTATTTGGCATTCTGGTTGCCTTTTTGGTACTTGGTCTCGTTGAATTAGGCCTTCGACTCGCATGGACACCCGCTGCGAACACTACAGATCCGTACGTTGGTTTTGCTGGAATTGATCCCCTTTTTGTAACTAAAGACGGTGTAGTTTCCACTTCCCCCAAGCGCCTGAAATATTTTAACGAAGTTTCCTTCTCCGAAAAAAAGCCTGAAGGAAGCCTGAGGATATTCTCTTTCGGGGGTTCCACAACCTACGGACATCCATTCGATGGACGTACATCATTTTCAAGATGGTTGCAGGATTTGCTAGTGGCGTCGTGTCCGGACAGGATCGTAGAAACCCTTAATCTTGGAGGAATCTCTTACGCGTCGTACCGGATTGTTCCCATTGTGAAAGAGGCTCTTCAATACAAACCTGACCTGATGATCATCTATACCGGCCACAACGAATTTCTGGAAAGACGTAGCTATGCCAACCTGTTAAGCCAGGGCTCCACGGTTATATGGATCAGGGCGAATCTGGCGAATCTGCGCATTTACAAACTCTTGGAAGCTTCGCTGGCTTTGTTAACCAACGAAAAGAGTCCCGCCAGTCAGACAGGACCCGACCAAGGAAACTCATCAACCACTGTGTCTGATGGACGGACTGTGCTTAATTCTGAGACAACAGCGATCCTGGACAGAAGCGCCGGCCTTGATTTGTATTTTCGGGACGAAGAATTTTCCAGGGGAGTGGTTGACCATTTTACTTACAATCTGAGGAACATTGTTTCCTTGTGCAAAAATAGCCGTGTACCATTAATTCTGGTGGAACCCCCGTCCAATCTCAAAGATTTTTCGCCATTCAAGTCAGAACACGATTCCAGACTTACTCAATCCCAACGGACAGAAATTGACAAGGGACTTGAATCTATTAATTCGCTATTGCAAAGCCAGGATTACCAGAGAGCCATTAGTAAACTCAGCGAGATCGAGGCAATGGACCCATTGTACGCGCTCAGTCATTTCCTGAAAGGTCAGGCGCTGTGTGGCCAGAAACAATATGATGAAGCCCGCTTATGTTTTGTGAAGTCAAAAGATCTCGACGTTTGTCCGCTAAGGGCCACTGAACCAATAATTGAAGCTATTAGGGAAATCGCCAAAGAAAAAGATGTCAGGCTGATAAGTTTTTGCGATTTTGTAAACTCCTACTCATCAGCCAAAGGAAATGAATCGGGAATTCCAGGCAACGAAAGTTTCCTTGATCATGTGCATCCCTCAATAGAATTACATCAGGCGCTCGCCGAATTGCTGCTAAAACAAATCCATGAAATGGGACTTGTTAAGGGTTGCAAATTGTTGAGCAACGAGGAAACCCAATCGATCATGGCTCGTGGGTTAACTCTCCTTGACCAGTCGGTTTTCACCGTCCGAGACTTAAATCTTGCGAAAACTTTGAGATGGGCCGGCAAGAAAAAGGAAGCGAGACAGGCTCTATTGAGAATCGCTGACAGGGAGAGCGACAATCCTGAAATACACAAGATGCTCGGATCCTTTGCGCTTGAGGACCTTGAGTTCCCCGAGGCCATCAGTGAATTCAGGCAGGCCATCAAACTTTCCGGCGGAGAGCCTGAGCTTAAATTATCCCTTGCTATCGCACTTTTTAGATCTGGAAAAACCCGGGAAGCCAGAGAAGTGTACGAGGAAATTCTAGCGTCGGGCAAAGCCATTCCGGAAGCGTACGCCAACCTTACAATACTGTTACTGGAAACAGGACATTTTAAACAGGCTGACGATATAATCAGAGCCGGCCTTACAAAATACCCTGATTCTGCGACATTGTATTCTCCATATGCGCTTACCCTTGCAGTGTCAGGACAAGCCCTGGAAGCAATTGAATGGATGCGGAAAGCGGTTAGCGCTGAACCGGGAGATCCCATCCACTATTACAACCTCGCTGGAATGTACGCATTGACTCACGATAAGGACCTGGCCTTCAGGAACCTTAATATTGCCATTGATAGAGGATACAGAAACCTGGCAAAGATTTTGAAGGACCCCGTTTTCAGTGAACTAATCAACGAACCCGAATTCGACAAGATAAAGATCCGTCTTCAATGATTCCCCGGGTAAGAATGTGCCAACTGATTACTCATGTCCAAATTCAGCGGGGCGAACAGAAGTATCCTGATTTAAATACCAGCCTCTCACATTCCGCTCCGATTGTTGTCGCTGGGAACTTTTCGTACAACTGGTCTGATTTCAAGTTGATAAACTTGTTGATACTCATACTTTTCTTGTGATATTTATTTTTACTGTAACTCTGCTTTCGACACATCATTCCTGCCGAGCGAGTTTTCCTGGAAAATTTCCGTGAATATAAGTCTGAGGAGGTAATTTCATGTTTGAAATTCTTGAAAAAGAACGTTTAGGTCCGGGGGTGAATCGTGCTGTGATCTCAGCGCCCGAAATCGCTGCGGCGCACAAACCCGGCCAGTTCATAATATTGCGCACCCACAGTGAGGGTGAGAGAATCCCCCTTACCATCGCCGACAAAGACGAGAAAAAAGGTACAATCACTTTGGTCTGGCAAGAAGTCGGATCAACCACATATTACATGAGCACGATGTGCGTTGGCGAGAAATTCCAGGATATTTGCGGTCCATTGGGAAAACCAACCCATCTGGAAAAATTCGGCACTGTGGTTGGTGTAGGCGGCGGGATAGGCGTAGCGCCTCTGTATCCTATTACCAAGGGAATGCATGACGCCGGCAATCACGTAATTAGCATAATAGGAGCGAGAACCGAAGGTTTGCTCATCATGACCGAAGATATCAAGAAGGTGAGCGATGAACTTATTATTTCCACAGATGACGGATCGTTTGGAGTTCACGGATTCGTGACCCAGGTCCTTCAGGGGCTTATTGACAAAGGAACAAAAATTGATCTCGTTGTAGCAATTGGCCCTGTGCCTATGATGAAGGCCGTCGTCGGAGTAACAAAGAAGGCTAATCTCCCGACCGTAGTAAGTTTGAACCCGATCATGGTGGATGGCACAGGAATGTGCGGCGCCTGCAGGGTTGAAGTGGCAGGAAAGACCATGTTTGGTTGTGTCGATGGTCCGGAGTTTGATGGGCTCCAGGTAGATTTCGATCTCCTGATGAAGAGACTAGCCATGTACAAGGGGCCAGAGCTGATCGCCCTCAACAATTTCCGCGAGACACCTCGCGGGTGCCAATGCACTTTCCCTGGAGGCGCATAATGACTGACCAGCAAGCAAAACCTGCTAAGAAACCAAAGATTCCCCGTCAAAAGATGCCGGAACAGAATGCTATAGAGAGGGCTCACAACTTTTATGAAGTGGCGCTCGGTTATGAAAACGATCTAGCCCTGCTGGAAGCGAGCAGATGTCTTCAATGCAAGAAACCGTCATGTATAAAGGGCTGCCCGGTTGAAGTAGACATTCCGGACTTCATTCAACTGGTCAAGCAAGGCGACTATATGGGCGCGGCGTGGAAGATCAAGGAAAAAAACAGCCTGCCTAGAATAGCTGGAAGGGTATGTCCTCAGGAGTCTCAATGCGAATCCAAGTGTGTTGTAGGCGCAAAGGGCAAGAACGAACCATGCGCAATAGGTAGACTCGAAAGATTTGTAGCTGATTACGCAGCCATACACGACGACGGCAAAAGACCTGCGCTTCCAAAACCTACAGGACTCAAAGTCGGCGTAGTAGGGTCAGGGCCAGCCGGACTAACCCTCGCCGGAGCTCTCGTCAAAAAGGGAGTGGCTGTAACGGTTTTTGAGGCTTTGCATGAGCTTGGAGGCGTTCTTGTTTATGGTATTCCCGAATTCCGACTTCCAAAGGCCATTGTCCGTTCAGAAGTTGACGAACTGAGAAATCTCGGCGTTGAGTTTAAGACAAACTGGGTCGTCGGTCGAATTGAGACCGTTGACGATCTTCTCGAAAAACGAAAATTCGACGGCGTGTTCATTGGTTCTGGAGCCGGCGCGCCTTTATTTCTCAAGATCCCCGGTGAAAACCTGAATGGCGTTTATTCGGCGAATGAATTCCTGACCAGGGCAAACCTTATGAAAGCGTACAAGTTTCCGGAGTCAGACACTCCAGTAGCAAAGGGTCGCAGAGTTATAGTTTTCGGCGGAGGGAATGTCGCTATGGATTCGGCGAGAACCGCCTTGCGCCTGGGCGCCGAAGAATCAACCATTGTTTATCGACGAACCATGGAAGAATTGCCCGCTAGGTCGGAAGAAGTTCATCACGCGATTGAAGAAGGCGTAAAGTTCATGCTTCTGAATTCTCCCACCGAAATCGTGGGCAATGACTCCGGTTGGGCTGTAGGAGTAAACCTTCAGAAGATGCAACTTGGAGAGCCGGACGCGTCGGGACGGAGACGACCCGTTGCAATTCCTGGGGATACTTCCACAATAGAGTGTGACACCATAATCGTAGCGATCGGCAATGGAGCGAACCCTCTGGTTCCAACGAGCACGAAAAACCTGGAGACCAATAAGTGGGGCAATATCGTGGCCGATCTTGAAACAGGAAGAACATCCCGTGACAGGATATGGGCAGGTGGAGATATTGTAACTGGAGCCGCAACGGTGATTCTAGCAATGGGAGCTGGCAGAAAGGCGGCTCTTTCAATGCTGGACACCTTCGGAATCAGTTAACCATTATTTTTTCCGATTTCTCGGATCAAAGGATCGGTTTCCGCCGAAGTATTCCCTGTGAGGAAACCGATCCCAACATTATTTTCGTATAAACTATTATGGATTATAATTTATTGATAAAGGCCGGTTTCATGGGATTCGCCGCATCCGTCGGCGCTATCAGCCTGACATTTGTGGTCGCCGGATATCTTTTCCAAATCCACAGGAAAAGTTTTTCAAGAGTTTATCTCCTGGCCGGCGTTGTCTCCTTCGCCACCGTTTATACTCTGCTTCATTTTAAGATAAGATCGGTTGGTCTCGATTCCCCCCAAATATACCTGACAGGAGTAGTCGGCGGCTGGTTAGCCAGTTTGGTC
>DYRE01000470.1 GCA_020718965.1 Desulfomonile tiedjei | reverse complement strand
ACATACCGGAAAATCCAGCCCTACATTATTTTGTTGATCTCATTGATCCTTACTTTTTATGTTTGGCATCTGAGTGACAATTTTATAAAGAGCCAGACCAATCAAAGGTTCGTGTTTCGGGCAAGCGACCTAGCAAGGGCGATAGTCCAGAGGCTGGATGATTACAGACTGATACTTGCCGGAGGAGTAGGCCTTTTTGCTGTTTCAGATAATGTTTCAAGGGAGCAATGGAGTGTTTATGTTCATAGCCTTCGACTGGGTGACAATTTTCCTGGGATACAGGGTGTAGGTTTTTCAAAGCATATCAATTCTAACGAAAAGGATGACCATATTCTTGGAGTAAGGGCTGAAGGTTTTCCCGATTATACTGTTAAGCCTGAAGGCCCCCGCGAGGAATACACTTCCATCGTTTATCTGGAGCCTTTAGATTTCAGGAACCGGCGGGCGTTTGGGTTTGACATGTTTTCCGAGCCGGTAAGGCGGACTGCCATGAAGAGAGCCAGAGACACCGGTGACGTGGCCCTGTCTGGAAAGGTTACACTGCTTCAGGAAACCGATCAAAATATTCAGGCGGGTTTTCTGATGTATGTTCCGGTTTACAATAGACATTTGCCGGTAAACACGGTTAAGGAGAGAAAGTCGGCCCTGTTGGGTTACGTATACAGTCCATTCAGGATTGGAGATCTTATTCAGGGGATTTTTGGAAAAACACCACCGGACATAGATCTTGAAATATATGATGGACCTGAACCATCCCATAACGGCCTTATGTACGACAGCGATTCAGATCACTATGGATTGTCGGCTAACAGGGACAGATTGTTTTCCAAAACAGAAGTCATTTCAATTTATGGCCGGCAGTGGACTCTTGTTTTTTCAGCTCGTCCTTCGTTCGAGAGAATCGACGAATACTATCAATCCATGGTAATCTTGGGATTCGGGCTGGCGACCAGTTTGCTCCTGTTCCTTTTTGTCCGATCGCAGGGGGTAACCACGGAAAAGGCCGTCTCCCTGGCTCGAGATATGACTTCAGCCCTTCGCGAGAGTGAGCAGAGGACCAGATCCATCCTCGAAAATGTAGTCGATGGAATCATCACAATAAATGATGGCGGGATTATCCAGACTTTTAACCCTGCGGCTGAACGAATATTCGGATACCGATCCGATCAGATTATAGGCAAGAAGGTCAATGTCCTCATGCCGGAGCCTCATCAGGGACTTCATGACCAATATTTGGTGAGGTATCTTTCGACAGGCGAGTCTCGAGTCATTGGCACGACTAACGAAGTATCGGGCCAAAAAGAAGATGGAACCCTGTTTCCCATGGAAATTTCAGTCAGCGAGATGAAACTTGAAAATCGGATTTCTTTCATAGGAATAGTCAGGGATATTTCCCAGAGGAAACAGATTGAGTCTGAACTCGTTCAAGCCCGCGAATTAGCGGAAACAGCCAACCGTGCGAAGAGTGAATTCCTTGCGGTGATGAGTCATGAAATTCGTACGCCGATGAATGGAATTCTTGGCATGACACAGGTTGTCCTGGACACCGAACTTTCTGAGGAACAACGAGAACACCTGAATCTGGTGAACTATTCAGCAAAGTCTCTTCTGTCCCTGATAAATGATATCCTTGATTTTTCAAAGATAGAGGCCGGCAAACTCGATTTGGAAAAGAAGGATTTTCTCGTTAGGGACCGTATTGAAGAA
>DYRE01000469.1 GCA_020718965.1 Desulfomonile tiedjei | reverse complement strand
TCTTCTTGTGACACTAGATCTTGAAACAATTCTGAATATAGTTTGTCTGACAATAGCAAGTGTGGTGTTAAGCGGTCATTCAGTTTCGGTCAATGACGATGACGAGGAATTGGTAAAGCGTTGCGCTAAGGGAGATAGGGAGGCTTTTAACAGACTAGTCTTAAAATATCAGAAGAAGGTATTCAGTGTCGCCTACCGTTTTGTGGGAGACCAGGAAGAGGCTAACGACCTGGCTCAGGAAGTATTTATGGCGGCTTACCAGAACCTGAAGAATTTCAGGGGTGATTCCAAATTTTCGACGTGGCTTTTCCAGATAGCTACGAATCGTGGAAAGAACAGATTCAAGTATTTAAAGCGTAGAGGTTTTTTCACAAACAAGGGATCATCGGAGACGGACGAAGAAGGAGACTATTCCCAAAGAGCGTTTGCCGATCATAGCGCAGGTCCTGAGGAGCTTTTGTCTAGCAATCAGGTTAGAAAGGCAGTTGGAGAGGCTATAGATGAGTTGGAGCCTGATCACAGGGAAATCGTAATTCTCAGGGATATAGAGGGCTTTTCATATGAAGAGATAGCCCGTATGCTGAATCTACCGGAAGGAACGACCAAATCCCGTCTGCATAGAGCGCGGATGGTTGTAAAAGAAAAACTGAAGAAGGTTCTTTCATGATGGATTGTGAGCGGATTACCGAGTATTTTGGGGCAGTTTATGAGGGCGAATCTGATGCGCGTATCGAAAAGATGGTTAAGGATCATTTAAGATCCTGCGCTGCGTGTCGGGAAGATTACAAGTGGTATGGCGTAACCATCCAGGCTATGGCGAATCTGGAACAGATCGCTCCACCGAATGACTTTCTGATCCAACTAAACGCCAGGATCGACAAGAACTCCTCACCTCTGAAATCAATCATATCCCAAATCAAAAATCTGCTGAATTCGATTCCAACTGCTCCAGTACCGGTTGGAGCGGTGTCCTTGGCTTTTGTGACCATCATGGCGATCTACGTTTACAATTATAGTCCAGCGGAAACATCGCATCAGTCTTTGCAGACCTCAGTGGCTTCCAGGGAGGTGTCCTCCGCTTCTAAGGGTGAAGTTCCGCTGCGTCCAGTACAGTCACAAATGGTGGCTTCCGCTCCGTATTCTCGCGCGTTTGCGCCATACACAACGCCTGGCGGTTCAGCGGTATCCTGGCGATTTCCAACGGTCGCCGATGAGTTGGGAGCCGACAATTTTACCGTGGAAAGTCCTCATGTTGATCTTGCTTTACAAACCCTCAAGAACATACTTCCTGATATCCAGGGCACATTAGTTGACGAAAACTTGAAAGGCTCACGGGGAGAAGCCCTGATTGGTGTCATTATCCCTTCGAACAGATATGGTGATCTTGCAACCGCGCTGGTCAATCATGGCGCAGTAGAGGTTGGGGTTAGATCACAGGGCACGGATTCCCCAGCCCCCACCAAAGTTGACAGCGGCAACGTTCGCCTTTACATACGTTTCACTCAAGCTCCAAAATGAATTCGACCAGATTGTCGGCGGGAAGGTAAGACCCTAATTGAAACTTGGAATAATAGGTTTGCCCCGGTCGGGGAAAACGGTGCTGTTCAGGGCTCTTACCGGAGGATTGAGTCTGAAGGACCAACGAAATCGGCTTGAACCCGGCCTCGGAATGGTGAAAGTAGACGATCCTCGCTTAGATTTCCTCTCAAA
>DYRE01000468.1 GCA_020718965.1 Desulfomonile tiedjei | reverse complement strand
GGCCTCAATTTCAAATGCCACCAGCGTTACACTATGCTGAGCGATTTAGGTAGTCTGTAAGCGCTTTTTTCACAAAATCCGAGAAAGTGTCTCCTCCCCGTTTCAGGTCGATCTCTTCTATCAAACTAACTGGAAGAGATACGGCTTTGATGCGGACAATCCCAGCCAGACTTTCAGCTTCAATTACAGGCTCAATGTCAACTCCCTTGTCTCTGACTCTGTCCGCAATTTCCAGGACTTTTTCAGACTCTTCCACAAAATTGCTGAGAAGAAACCGGAATTCCTGGTCAGAGAACGACAGATGACTAAACCCCACCCGGTATTGATATGCGGCCTCGTCACGACGCACATAGTCAATGCGGGCGTGGCATGTCATTCTCGTTCGACGATCTTCCATGACGATTCTCAGTTTTACGTTACGGCCCTCTTCCAGGCTCATCAGGGATAAAACCTCTATCCCATACTGATTGGCCAAGGGAGAGTTAACAATAGGAGGAGTGCCGGCGTACCGGAAGTATGCCTGTCCATTTACATGTTTGTATTCCATTGGTTTACTCCTGTTTGAATGACATCTATCTATACGGGGCAAAAACACAGCGTCCTATCAACAATGACAATCCAGACCGGCTATGCGTTCAGTAACGATAAGCACCACCATAAATATCATATCCAGCGAAAACCATCCTTCTATCGATTTGTCAAACATAATTGTAACTGATGCGGGGAACTCGTTGTCCTGCGCCCATAACACATAAGTCACAGGTATTTCAGGGAATGGGAAAAACTTCATCCCCTTGTCACCGTAAATGGAAGGAATAGCGCCCAGTTCACGGGCGCGCTTCTCAAATTCACCAGGAGAAGCTCCGTACAATTTTATTATGGGTTCTACATATAGAGCGTGAGGCCCTTGAAAGAAGGTGACCCCGCCCTGTAGGTCTTTCTCGCTAATTTCTTTACCTGTAACCGGTCCCCCATTATCCGCCACCAAGTATCTGATTAGCAAGATTTGGAACTCCTCAGTGAGACGTCTGGCTGGATCAGGTTCTATCTCAACCATGTGACGGGTTACCGGATCAACCCGGTACAAAGCGTTAAGGAATGCGACGTCGTAAGATCGACCATCCGGGGCAAGTTTAACTCCAGGTTGTCCACAGACCTTTTCAACCGGTTGATTGAGAAGGTCTTGCCAGTGAAAAGGATTAGGGGATGCGCAACCCATATTCAGTTCTCCAGTCAATGATTCTTTTGAGTAACCTTAGATTATCCTCATAACCCAATATCAGGCAAGACATGATTTCGTGAGAAACTTTTTTTAAGGAGCGCGGGATTTTGGAATTAAATAATATGAGTAGGCGCTTGCCTGCAGTTTCAGACGGTTCTGACGCAAAGAACCGTCTGTCCTAATTGTTAGTTGATCAAAAATTTACCGTTTATGTCAACAAAACACTTGACTTAATGTGGATACTAATTAGACTAATTTAGTAAAGAATAATCAAGGGCGACGGATGAAAGCCTTAAAAAAAATACTGGTGATTATATGCTGCGTGTCATTCCTTGGCATGACAGTGGCGCCTGCGTCCGCCATCCCCTGCTGTTGCTCAAGCCGTTCGTCCTCAGCCACACATTCATTCAAGGCTTTAGACGAAGCGTCTGCCCCGATTAAGTCATGCTGCTCTGCGAAAATGGTCCAAGTCCCAACTTGCTGCGCTATCCCT
>DYRE01000086.1 GCA_020718965.1 Desulfomonile tiedjei | reverse complement strand
TCGAACCGTCGGGGCCGGCGTCGTCTCCGAGGTCATTGAATAAAGCTTTTGGTCAGATAAAGAGGGATGTCCATGGATATGCAAGCGCTTAAAATTAGGATCCGGCTGAAAGCCTACGATCATAAGCTGTTGGATCAATCGGCTACGGAAATAGTTGATACCGCGTGGAGGACTGGGGCCAAGGTTGCGGGACCGATACCTCTTCCCACTAGAATACACAAGTATTGCGTACTGCGCTCGCCCCATGTTGACAAAAAATCCCGTGAACAGTTTGAGATCAGGGTTCACAAAAGGCTGATCGATATTCTGGAACCGACCCAGCAGACTCTGGACGCTCTCATGAAGCTTGATTTGTCCCCAGGAGTCGATGTGGAGATTAAGGCTTGATCTTACAAGTAATTACTAGGTCCAGGAGCTTCTCATGGTTAAAGGCTTGATTGGTAAAAAAATTGGAATGTATCAGACGTTCGATGAATCCGGACATTCCTTGGGGGTTTCAGTTGTGCAGGCAGGGCCTTGCAGGGTAATTCAGAAGAAAGCAAATTCCCGTGTTCAACTAGGATATGGAATCGCAAAAGAAAGTCGTCTGTCAAAACCCGCTTTGGGACATTTTAAGAAAGCCGGCGTTGCCGCTTGCCAGCATCTCAGGGAATTCCCGGCCGAAAATGCCGAGGAGCTTGAAATCGGTCAGGAAATTAAGGCAGACATATTCGCCCCGGGAGAAATCGTCAAGATTATCGGTATAGGTAAAGGAAAGGGTTTCGCAGGGGTTATTAAGAAATGGAATTTTGGAGGAGGTAAGGAAACCCACGGTTCCCGGTCGCATCGAATTCCTGGATCGGTTGGGCAGTGCGCATGGCCTTCTCGTATTTTCAAGGGTAAGAAGATGCCCGGTCGACTTGGCGGCAAAAGTGTAACCGCTCCAACGGTGCAAGTCGTCCAGGTTAGGCCGGAAGAAAATCTCATTTTGTTGAGGGGTCCCATTCCCGGGTCTCGTGGATCGATTGTGCTAATAAGGAAACGATAATGGCTCTAGTGGACGTGGTTAACCAGGACGGAGAAAAGGTCGACTCAATAGAGCTTGAGGACCAAATATTCAATACCGAGGTACGAGACAGTCTCGTTCAGCAGGTCGTTGTATGGCAGCTCGCCAAGCGACGCGCCGGTTGCGCTTCCACCAAGACTCGGGGCCAAATTCGCGGTGGAGGAAAGAAACCCTGGAAACAGAAAGGAACAGGAAGGGCTCGCGCCGGAACTAGTAGATCCCCATTATGGAATGGTGGTGGAACTATTTTTGGTCCTCATCCCAGATCATATGCGTTTTCGTTGCCCAAGAAGGTACGGAAATCAGCAATCAGGATGGTCTTAACCTCGAAGCTTCGCGAGGATAAACTGACAGTTCTGGACAAAATAGATATTGAAGCTCCTAAGACGAAGTTGTTTGCGCAAATGATGAAAAATCTTGGAGTTCAGGATCAAAAGACATTGTTTTTGATACCTGAAAAGAACTCCGACTTGACGAGAGCCTCGAGAAACCTGTTTAGAACTCTGGTGTTGCCCAGTGAAGGGATCAATGTGTATGACCTGCTCCGGTTTGACCGTCTGACCATACTGAAAGACGCTCTTCCAAAAATATCTGAGAGGCTGAGCTAATGTTTGAAGAATATAAAATCATCCGTCGGCCGGTAATCACGGAGAAGGGGTCTACTCTAAAAGAGGACAACAATCAGGTCATTTTTGAAGTGGACCGTAACTCGAACAAACCGGAAATTAGAAAGGCCGTAGAAAAGCTTTTTAAGGTAACAGTGCTGTCCGTGCAGACTCAAAATTTAAAAGGCAAGCCCAAAAGACTCGGCCGGTTCGTAGGACGGAGGAAGCACTGGAAAAAAGCCATAGTGACTCTCAAGCAGGGAGACAGGGTCGATTTCTTTGAAGGCGTTTAACAAACGCTGTTCAGGCCGTAAGTTAGCGGCGTAACAGTACAGTGAATCAAGATAAATTCGTAAGGATTTAGCTCATGGCAATTAAGAAATACAAACCAACCTCTCCAGGAATACGGTTTCAGACCGGCCATTCGTTCGAAGAGATTACAACTGACGAACCGTTGAAAGCGCTCGTCAGTGGCACAGTCAGGGGCAGTGGACGAAACAATAATGGTCGCATCACCGTACGTAGGAAGGGTGGCGGTCATAAGAAATTATTCCGTATTCTGGATTTTAAGAGAGGCAAGATCGACGTCCCCGGAGTAGTCGCTAGTGTGGAGTACGATCCGAACCGCAGCGCCAGAATAGCTCTGATCAATTATGCGGACGGCGCCAAAGCCTACATTCTCTGGCCTAACGGTTTGCAAGTGGGCGATTCCATTGTAGCCGGAGACAAGGCTGACATAAAGCCTGGTAATTGTATGCCACTTAAGAATATTCCGCTTGGAACCATGGTTCACAATGTGGAGATGAAAATTGGAAAGGGTGGCCAGATAATCAGGGCGGCCGGTACCTACGGACAACTTATGGCGAAAGAAAAAGGATACGTGCAGATCAAGCTTCCATCCGGGGAGGTACGCATGGTCCTGGATCGATGCCGAGCTACGGTTGGCCAGGTCGGGAACCTTGATCACGAAAAAATATCTCTGGGGAAAGCGGGTCGCAGTCGTCACTTGGGTAATCGCCCAAAGGTTCGTGGAGTCGTCATGAATCCTGTGGACCATCCTCATGGTGGTGGAGAAGGTAAGACGTCCGGGGGGCGGCACCCGGTGACTCCATGGGGAGTCCCGACCAAGGGTTACAAGACGCGTGACGGTAAGAAACCATCGGACAAATTTATCGTTAAACGGAGGAAGTGATTCTCATGCCTCGTTCAGTCAGTAAAGGACCATTTGTGGATCAACATGTTCTGGATAAGGTTGTCCAGGCGAGGGACACTTCATCAAGAAAGGTCATTCAGACCTGGTCCCGAAGGTCAACAATTATTCCCGATATGGTAGGACTCACATTTGCCGTCCATAACGGTAAGAAGTTCATTCCTGTGTTCGTTACGGAGAATATGGTAGGTCATAAACTTGGCGAGTTTTCTCCTACCCGCACCTTTCACGGTCATGCTGGTGACAGAAAAGCCAAGAAAGGAAGAAAGTAATGGAATGGGTGTCGAGACTTTCGCACGCTCGTATATCGGCTCAAAAGGCCAGGTTGGTAGCGGATGTTGTGAGAGGTATGCCTGTAGGGACGGCTATAAGCACATTGCAATTTACGCCCAAGAAGGCGGCGGTAATTATATGTAAGGCAATACAGTCCGCTCTTGATAACGCTTCAAAATCCAGTGGCGTAAATGAGGACAACCTTTATATCAGTAGTATAATGGTCGATGAGGGGCCGACGGCCAAGAGATGGATGCCAAGGGCTATGGGTAGGGCTACCAGGATCCGGAAGCGCACGAGCCACATTTCTATAGCGTTGCAAGAGAAGTAAGTGGCTGTTACACGAACTCCCCGCGGACTTTACTTGATGAATTACTTCACAAAGGACGCGGTATCATAGATCACCCTCAGGAGGGTTATTTTGGGACAGAAAGTTCACCCTAACGGTTTTCGACTAGGCGTAACCAAGACTTGGGATTCGAGATGGTTTTCGCAAAAAGATTACGGTCCCTTTCTGATTGAAGACCTCAAGCTCAGGGAATTCGTAAAGAAGAAGCTATCACAGGCAAGTGTCGCCAAGATGGAAATTGAGAGAGCCGCTGGTAAAGTCAGGATGATAATACATACTGCCCGACCGGGTGTGGTCATCGGTCCTAAGGGAGTTGAAATCGAAAAACTGAGAAGAGAGATCCTAAAATTCACGAACAAGGACGTCATTGTTGATGTCAAGGAAATTCGGAAACCAGAAATTGACGCTCAGTTAGTCGCCGAAAATGTTGCTCAGCAACTCGAAAGACGAATAGCCTTTAGGCGGGCAATGAAAAAATCCGTTTCCAGCGCTCTGAAGTCGGGAGCCAAAGGCATACGAATAGCCACAGCGGGGCGTCTGGGCGGGGCCGAAATGGCTCGACGGGAATGGTATCGTGAAGGAAGAGTGCCACTACACACATTGAGGGCCGATATAGATTATGGATTCGCCAAAGCCACCACAACATACGGTGTGATCGGTGTCAAGGTCTGGATCTTTAAGGGCGAAATGATTAAAAGCTCAGGTGGAGAAAGATAAAATGCTTGCGCCCAAGAAAGTCAAATACAGAAAACAAATGAAGGGTCGCATGACGGGTCTGCCGCTTAGGGGAACTACCGTTTCCTTCGGAGAATTCGGATTAATGGCGACGGAACCTTCATGGGTTACCGCAAGACAGATCGAAGCAGGGCGTATCGCCATGACACGCCATGTAAAGAGAGGCGGGAAGATCTGGATTAGAGTTTTTCCGCACAAACCCATAACCAAGAAGCCCGCTGAGACCCGAATGGGAAAAGGTAAAGGCGCTCCGGAAGAATGGGTAGCGGTCGTTAAGCCTGGTGTAATTATGTATGAAATGGAAGGTGTTCCTGTTGAAATCGCCAAGGAAGCTTTTCGACTTGCAGCCAGGAAACTGCCGTTAAAAACTCGTTTTGTAATTCGTGAGGAGTTGACATGAAGCCCCGAGAGTTGCGGGATCTTTCAGTTGAAGAGTTGACCGCCAAAGAGAAAGAGTTTCGGGAAGAGGAGTTCAAGCTCCGATTCAAGAAGGCCACAGGTCAACTGGAAAAAAACGCTCGACTTGGCATTGCTCGGAAAGAAATAGCCAGGGTTAAAACTATAATTCGAGAAAAGAGGGGGTCTGAATGATTAGCTCCTCTAGTGAACGACATCAGCGCAAGGTTCGTACTGGAGTCGTGATCAGCGACAAAATGGATAAAACCGTGGTAGTAGAAGTCAGCCGCACGGTGCTTCATCCAGTTTATAAGAAATTCGTAAGACGCAGGAAGCGATTTATGGCTCACGACGAAGAAAATCGTTGCCGTATAGGGGACGAGGTTATGATTGTGGAAACTCGTCCATTGAGTCGTAACAAGAACTGGCGAGTTCAAAAGATCGTCAAGGAAGCGGCCCTGCCAGGAGGATCTGCATGATTCAGCAGCAAACTCGGATGGATGTCGCTGACAATTCCGGCGCTAAGGAATTATTCTGTGTGAAGGTTCTGGGTGGCACCCGGCGAAAATACGCCAGCGTGGGAGACGTGGTCATCGTATCCGTGAAGCAGGCCATACCTAATTCCAAGGTGAAGAAGGGTGAGGTTCACAAGGCGGTTGTTGTTCGGACCAAAAGGGCAGTTCGAAGACCTGATGGTTCGTACATTAGATTCGATGATAACTCCGCTGTGTTGATTAACAACCAGCTTGAACCTATTGGAACTCGAATTTTTGGCCCAGTTGCCCGGGAACTCAGGGCCAAGAAATTCATGAAGATTGTTTCTCTTGCTCCGGAGGTTCTTTAGACATGACAAAGATCAAGAAAGACGATCGAGTAAAAGTCCTCTCCGGGAAAAACGCCGGTCGTGAGGGCAAGGTTATTAAAGTTTTCAGTGATAAAGGCTCGGCTCTTGTCGAGAGAATCAACATGGTAATAAGACATACAAAAGCTGGCGGCGCAGCAGGGCAACAGGGCGGAAGGATTGAGAAAGAGGCCCCTATCAGGCTCTGCAAGCTAATGGTAGTATGTCCGAAATGTTCGAAACCTACTCGAATCGGCATTCGTTCTGTTGAGGGCAAATCCGCTCGGTTTTGCAAGAAATGCCTGGAACAGTTGGAAAACTAGAAGGAATTTTCTGATGGCGTCTCGACTGAAAGAGTATTATTTCAACACGGTAGTTGCGGCATTAAGGGAACAGTTTAAATATAAAAACGCCATGCAAGTCCCTGCCCTCAAAAAGATAGTTATCAACATGGGATTAGGTGAGGCAATCCAAAACGCAAAGGTGTTGGAGAGCGCACAAGAGGAATTGTCGGCAATATCGGGGCAGCGGCCTGTGATGAGAAAAGCCAGAAAGTCGATTGCGACATTTAAGCTTCGTGAAGGCATGACTATAGGATGCATGGTGACTCTACGAAGGGACCGCATGTTTCATTTTCTGGATAAATTGATAAATGTCGCTCTACCACGAGTTCGTGACTTCAGGGGCATCAATCCCAAGGGGTTCGACGGACGAGGCAATTTCTCAATGGGTATTAAGGAACAGATAATCTTTCCTGAAATCAATTACGATAAAATTGACAAAATTCGCGGGATGAACATCACTATGGTTACCTCGGCGCAAAACGACGAGGAAGCCAAAAAACTTCTGGAACATCTTGGAATGCCTTTCAGGAAATAGAAAAAGTCTCCTTGCAAGGAGGAAACGTGGCAAAGTTATCTATGATAGTAAAGGCCGGCAGGCCTCAGAAATTTTCGGTGAGGGCTTACAACCGCTGTCAGATTTGTGGTCGACCTAGAGCATATTATCGAAAGTTTCAGCTATGTCGTATATGCCTTCGGGAACAGGCCCTCAGGGGAACCCTTCCCGGTATGATTAAATCGAGTTGGTAGGGAGACTATCCATATGTGCATGACTGATCCAATTGCCGATATGCTGACACGAATCCGAAACGCCCGACAAGCGAGAAAGGATCAAGTGACCATCCCTGCGTCCAACCTTAAAATCGGTGTTGTCCAGATTTTGAAAGAGGAAGGCTACATAAAGAAATACAAGGTCATTCGGTCGGCCAAAAATAAGCAGGGTGTACTGAAGTTGACTCTTAGGTTCGATGATGAAACTCTATGTACCATAGAGGGCTTGGCCAGGACATCTACGCCGGGCAGAAGGGTATATGTAGGAAAGAATCACAACCTGAAAAGCCATGGAGGCGTTGGAATTCTTATCTTGACCACTTCTCAAGGAGTCATGACTGACAAGGAAGCGCAACGCAGGGGAATTGGCGGCGAAGTGCTCTGCAGCGTCTGGTAGCCCTTTTGTTCAATAGGAGCGTAAGTAATGTCTAGAATAGGCAAGGCCCCAATACCAATTCCGAATGAAGTCAAAGTGAGCTTTGACGCTTCAATCGTTAGTGTTGAAGGACCAAAAGGATCCTTGAAACTGGACCTTTTGAACCTTGTTGGTTTGGAATTTGAGGAATCAGTCATTCAGGTGAAAGCTCTCGGAGCCGACAGAAAATCCAGGGCTATGCATGGATTGTTTCGCAGCTTGATAAACAATATGGTGACTGGAGTGACAGCCGGGTTTACGAAATCGCTTGAGATTGTTGGAGTTGGATACAAGGCTGAGGCTGATAAGCAAAACCTGACCTTGAATGTCGGTTATTCCAATCCTGTATTGGTTCCGATACCTGATGGATTGAACGTAGAAGTTGAGAAGAACACAATCGTTCATGTGCGAGGAATTGATAAACAACAAGTTGGAGAGATGGCGGCGAAGATCAGGCGGATACGGAAGCCCGAGCCCTATCGTGGAAAAGGGATTCGGTATTTGGGTGAAGAAATTCGGCGTAAAGTCGGAAAAGCCGGCTCCAAGTAATGTTTCTCCAAGGTACTTACGGAGTTGAAAAGGATCCGAAATGAGCAAGAATTCGGGAAAAATTGAAGCTAGAAAAAAAAGAACGAGACGTGTTCGGTCCCGGATTACGGGCAATTCCGAAAGACGTCGTCTGACTGTCTTCCGGTCAAATCGGAACATTTTTGCCCAAATAGTGGACGATGAAGCCGGAGTGACTTTAGTTCAGGCGTCTACTCTGGACAAAGGTTTCAGGCGACAAGCTGGACAACCTTTCAATAGGGCCCTAGCCAGAGAGGTTGGAAAGCGGATCGCCTCAAGAGCGTTAGAGTTGAACATAGGTAAGGTCGTGTTGGACCGCGGGCCGTACCTTTATCATGGCAAGGTCAAGGCGCTTGCAGATGGCGCCCGAGAAGCTGGACTAGAGTTCTAAATTTGGTTGAAGGAGGAATCGCCCGTTGCTGAGTAGATCAGAGATGTCTACCGAAGGCGAACTTAAGGACCGAGTGGTTCATTTAAGTCGCGTCGCCAAAGTCGTTAAAGGCGGAAGAAGATTTTCTTTTAGCGCTGTTGTCGTCGTTGGCGATGGTCAGGGCCGCGTAGGGTTCGGCTTGGGCAAAGCGAATGAAGTTCCCGAGGCTATTCGCAAAGGTGTTGAGCGAGCCAAAGCGTATTTGATAGACGTGCCAATAGTTAACGGCACAGTGCCTCATGAAATCATAGGGGAATATGGAGCCGCCAAAGTCTTGCTTAAACCTGCGGGCTCCGGAACCGGTGTAATTGCCGGAGGCGCAGTAAGGGCAGTTATGGAGGCTGTGGGGATACGTGATATATTGACCAAGTGCATTGGAACCAACAATCCCCATAATGTGGTCAAGGCTACCTTTGAAGGCTTGAAAGGCCTCCGAACTCC
>DYRE01000085.1 GCA_020718965.1 Desulfomonile tiedjei | reverse complement strand
ATGGAAAAAAATCTCTTTACGGCGTTTTGTTTTTTTCCGCGCTTATATTGGCCGGTGGGTTTCTTATAATATCCTACCGCACTGACAATCCCGAGTGGAAGCAATACCAGTTGAAGGGAGTTACGTTAGCAATTTCGCTTCTCGAAAACGAATTGCAAAACGAACCGGAAGTTGCGAAGCAGAAGTCCATTGAAGCCAGGATCAGTGAACTTCAGAACTTCGAACCCAGGATAATTGAGACAAAACCTTTCTCCGGGAAATTGTCAGGCGAGTTTTGTATAACCTGCCATTACGGGATTGAGGACACTTCACCTTCCCATCCAAATTCGGTCTTTGGCTGCGTAATATGTCATGGGGGAACAGGAACTGATCTGACTGTCAAAGGAGCTCATCGGAACCTTATAGGAGGAGCTAATCCTTCGCGTTTAGATCTGGCCATGCAAAGCTGTGGAGGGGGTTCGCTGACACCTGGGATGTGCCACTCGGATAAGGCGTCTCCAATACTAGACAGGGTCCGAAATACTCCACGTTCTATTATGGCTACTAATGCCGGCATTATAGGCGTATTACGATTCCAGTGGGGGGTAGCGAATATGGGGGAAGAACGTTTTGCAATAAAGTCTGTTTCTGATGGGAAACATTCTTTGGAGGAAATTGGCCCCGAGCACGGAAAAGACGGAACGATTCACCTTTCTGAAAGCCACTTCCGAAAATTTTGTTCAACTTGCCATCTATGGGGAAAACAGCCGGTAGAAAAAATGGGCCGACTCGAAGGTTGCGCCGCATGCCACGCGGACTATGATCAGACGGGGCGTTACCAGGGAGGAGATCCTACGGTCAACAGATATGAGGTTGGTCATGCGGCCTACCATTCTATTAACTCCAGGATCTCGGATGATCGCTGCCGGGCTTGTCATAACAGGAGCGCGCGAATAGGTTTAAATTACCACGGCGAAATGGAAAGCGCCCAATACGGCGTCCCATTCATGAACGGGTTTTTTAACGACCAGACACTATCTGATGACAGGTTTGTACTGAACCTGGTTCCTGACATACACTTCGAAAAAAAAATGGGCTGCATTGACTGCCATACAAGCCAGGAGACCATGGGCGATGGAAAGATTTACTCTCGCATGAAAGATCAACTGGAGATCACATGCGAAGACTGCCATGGTGGATACATTGAGCCCCCAAAAGAGACCAAAATTGATTTCAACGACCCTCTGACTGTTGCGCTTGTTAAAAGCGCCAAACTCCTGGCTCTGTCTGAACAGGATTCGATACTCACGACTTCCCGGGGTAGGCCATTACCTCACATCAGAAGAACTGACAAAGGATTAATACTAACCAGCAAGCTTTCTGGGAAAGAAAGCGTTGTGAATATCGTAACAGGCGACAAGAAGGGCCACAACATCAAGGGTCATGAGCGGTTGGAGTGTGACTCATGCCACAGCGCCTGGAGTCCTCAATGTTATGGGTGTCATCAAATACTTAACCTGGGGATGGAAGGAAAAGACCATCTTACTGGAAAAACAAGTAAAGGAGCTTGGGCAGAAGGGAGATCATTCTTCAGGTTCGAAAAGAACATTCTTGGAATAAATTCAAAGGGCCGTGTGGGAATTCTTGTGCCGGGCTGTCAGGTCTGGAACACTGTAGTCAGTGAACAAGGGAAGGTGGTTAAACCGTACAATTCAATGATCATGCCTTTGAAAAACAGCATGAACTCTATAGCAATTGGTTCTATTCACCCACACACTACAAGAAAAGAAGTCCCACGATGTATTGACTGCCACCTGGATTCCAAATCCTTAGGAATGGGGGAAGGTACGATTACTTTCAATCCTAAAGATAAATCCGTCACAGTCTCTCCTAATTACGATTCCTTTCGAAGCGGTTTGCAGATCAAATTTCCCCTGGATGGCGTGATAGACAATAACGGCGGTCAGAAACAGAGTTCATCCCACGCGTTAAGTAGAGGATTCAATGAGCAAGAGTTGAAACGCATTCTGGGAATAGCCCCATGTCTACCATGCCATGACCGGTATGACGATCCGGTATGGAACAAGCCTGGACCATACCTGAAAACGCCGCTGTGCACGGAACCGCTCCCGACTGGAAACTATCGGGAGCGCCGTTATAATACAAGTGGCAGGAACTAGTATTGAGGTCCCCAACGAAATGTTCTGGCGCCGTAGATAGCGCTATTACCCAAGTCTTCCTCAATTCTCAGGAGTTGGTTATACTTTGCAATTCTGTCAGACCTTGACGCTGAACCGGTTTTTATCTGTCCAGTGCCTAAAGCCACAACAAAGTCGGCTATTGTTGTGTCCTCGGTTTCTCCGCTCCTGTGAGAAACGATGGAGGTGTAGCCGTAAGCTGAGGCCAAATTCACTGTGTCGATAGTTTCTGTCAAGGTCCCAATCTGATTGAGCTTAATCAGGATCGAATTGGCTATTCCATTTTCAATTCCCCTTGCAAGCAATTCGACATTGGTTACGAAGATGTCATCGCCAACCACCTGGATCCTTGATCCAAGTCTGTCAGTAAGGACTTTCCATCCTTCCCAGTCGTTTTCATCCAAACCATCCTCTAACGAAATTATAGGATAACGTTCAACAAGATCTTCATAAAAATCCACCATTTCATCTGACGATTTAATCTTGCCCTCGCCCTTCAAATCATAAATCCCGTCTCTGAAGAATGAACTTGCGGCTGCGTCCAAGGCGATAGAGACATTTTCACCTGGAACGTACCCAGCCTCTTCAATAGCCTGGACGATCACTTTTAAGGCTTCTTCATTAGACTTCAGATTCGGGGCGAACCCTCCTTCATCTCCAACTGATGTATTGAGCCCCATGCTTTTGAGTACCCTTTTTAGAGTATGAAAGATTTCCGACCCCATTCGCAGGCCTTCGCTAAAACATTCGGCTCCAACCGGCATGATCATAAATTCCTGAATATCGACATTGTTGTCAGCATGCGCGCCCCCATTGAGAATATTCATCATGGGGATGGGAAGGCGCCTGGCGTCTACTCCACCAACATACCGGTATAGTGGTAGTCCCAGTTCCACTGCGCAGGCCTTGGCTGCAGCGAGGCTGACGCCAAGGATTGCATTTGCCCCTAGGTTGCTTTTGTTCTCCGAGCCGTCCAAATCTATCAGCATACGATCGAGACTCGATTGATCCGATGCGTCCATTCCCAGAATAGCCGGCCTGATTTCGTTCATAACGTTTTCGACCGCTTTGAGAACGCCCTTGCCCTGGAATCTTTCGGAATCTCCATCTCGAAGTTCCACAGCCTCATTTTCTCCGGTAGAGGCGCCAGAGGGAACGGCAGCGCTGCCAAATGCTCCTTCCTCTAAAATCATGTCGACTTCAATGGTGGGATTACCCCTTGAATCAAGAATCTCTCTTGCTTTTACTTCGGCAATATCAAATCTCATTGACTAAACCTCCTTGGTAGCATACTCAAACATGTCGGGGAATAAATTGCCTGCCGAGACCACTAGTGTTATTATTGTAGCATAACACGTCTTTAAAAGTTTACTACTCTATGGGATTAATGAGCTTGAGTGCGTTTGATTTTGAAGGGGGTTTTTCTGGTGAAAATTTCCGAAATTCTTGTGATTGGTGGAGCTGGATACGTAGGTTCGCATTTTTGTCTCTTAGCCTCGAACAGTGGCATAAAGGTAACGGTGATGGACAATTTGTCCAAGGGCCACAAGTCTGCGTTACGATGCTCGGAATTTATCCAGGCCGACCTGCTCGACTATGAAGCATTATTGACCCATTTGTCACACAATAGATACGATGCAATATTCCACTTTGCTGCAAGCTGTCTTGTCGGGGAGTCTGTTCAGGACCCAGCCCAGTATTACAAAAATAATCTGCTGGCCGCTTTCAACATGGCGGAAGCGATGCGTCATTCAGGACACAACAGGATAGTTTTTTCGTCTACGTGCGCTGTTTATGGATATCCACAAAAATTACCTCTGGACGAAAACCATCCCAAGAATCCGATTTCTCCATATGGACGCACCAAATTGGCCATTGAGTGGATGCTCGAAGATTACAGCGTAGCTTACGGTATAAGGTCAGCCCAGTTGAGGTATTTTAACGCAGCGGGATGCGAACCTGATTTTGGCCTTGGCGAGGACCATAGACCAGAATCTCACCTGATTCCTAACGTGGTCAAATTTGCGCTTAAACTTTCCGATGGATTGACAATATTTGGAACAGACTACCCAACTCGAGATGGGACCTGCGTTAGAGACTACATTCATGTGACCGACCTGGCTCATGCCCACCTCAAGGCTTGCGAAAAACTTGAGGAGACGCCTCTTATAAGACTGAACCTGGGGACAGGTAGGGGTCTCTCCAACATGGAAATTGTTGAAGCGGTTGGCCGAATTACGGGTGTGAATATATCTCCCGAGTTTGGGCCACGAAGGCCGGGTGACCCGGCGGAGTTGGTAGCTGACCCGTCCATGGCCCAAAGAAACCTGGGTTGGACGGCAACTCGGTCTGACCTGGATTCAATGGTGGCCGAAGTAATAAGATGGTTTTCTTTGAATCCGAAAGGATACTCCAACTAGTTTCAAGGACACAATATGTCAACAATAATAGTTACCGGGTCCGCTGGTTTTATCGGGTTTCATGTAGCAAAGGCCTTATTGGATAGAGGTGATATTGTAATAGGTCTTGATGACTTCAACCCTTATTACGATCCTCAGCTCAAGGTCGCCAGAGATGAAATCCTCAAGAAAGAATCCAACTTTCTCTCAATCAACGTTGATATTTCAGACTTGGCCCCTCTCGAAATCCTGTTCAGAAATTACAATCCTTCCATTGTTTGTCATCTCGCCGCCCAGGCAGGTGTAAGATATTCTCTCATAAATCCCTACGCTTATCAAAAATCTAACCTGGAAGGTTTTGTGAATCTGATTGAACTGTCCAAACAGCATTCAGTAGATAGATTTGTTTACGCCTCCAGTTCCAGTGTCTATGGAGGAAACACCAAACTCCCTTACAGTGAAGATGATCCGGTTGAAACTCCAGTGAGCCTCTACGCCGCAACCAAGAGGTCAAATGAACTTATAGCCTATACTTATACTCACCTGTGGAATATGCAAACTATTGGCCTAAGATTTTTTACGGTTTATGGTCCGTGGGGCCGACCTGACATGGCTTATTGGAGTTTTCTTGAGGCCATGCGATACGGGGAGCCCATCAAGGTTTTTAATTACGGCCGGAACCGACGGGATTTCACTTATATTGATGATGTTACGAAAGGAGTTTTGTCGGCATTGACTGTCGACAAACTGGATAAATATGAGATCATTAATCTGGGTAACAATCAACCTGTTGAACTCATGGATTTTATCGAGTCGCTTGAAGACCTTAGCGGACTAAAAGCCATTAAAGAAATGGTAGACGCACAACCCGGAGATGTTGTGGCGACTTTCGCCAGTATAGATAGAGCATCCTCGAAACTTGGATTTAAACCTTCAACTTCGTTAAAGGAAGGTCTGCTTCCGTTCATCAGGTGGTATGAAGATCAGTCAATCCTTGTGCAATCAGTCAGGGATTTTAGGCTTTCAAAGTCCTAAGACTGGATGCTGTGTCAAGAAATCTGGAATGGCCAATTTATAAGGCTTTTCCCTCGAATTCCGACGTGCCGGTTCATTGAAAGGTTGTTCTGTGAAAAAACTATTTAATCCATTGTCTGTGGTTGTAATTGGAGTATCAACCGACCTCAGAAATCTAGGGAAGGAAATAGCCCGAAACCTATTCGAATTCAGGTATAACGGGGTCATCCATCTCGTAGGAATCGATGAGGGCGTCTTATTTGGCCGAAAGATTCACAAATCGCTTGATGAGATTGACGAACCAATCGATTTGGCTATTATCCTGACGCCGGCCCGTACCGTTCCGGAAATACTTGAGCAGTGCGGAAAAAAGGGTATCACCCGAGCTGTTATAGAAAGTGGTGGTTTCGGCGAGTTTGGTGGACAAGGATCTGAATGGAGCCGTTCTCTCCAAGATATTGCGGCCCGATACGGAATCAGATTCATAGGGCCAAACTGCATCGGTATCATCAATGCGTCAAATGGGCTGGCGACTCCCTTTCCCAGACTCCTCAATACTTTTAGAGTTGGAGAGGTTGGAATTATTGCTCAGAGTGGCGGAGTCGGTCTGTCTTTTCTGAATATGTTCGACAGCGAGCAGCTAGGTTTTAGCAAGTTTGCGTCCATAGGCAACAAACTGAATATCGATGAAAATGATTTACTTGAGTATTACATCGAGGATTCAGACACATCGATAATTTGCTTGTACCTGGAATCCATTCGTGACGGGAAGAGATTCACGGAAATTGCCAAGAAATCATCGAAACCTATAGTTGTACACAAGGCCAACATAGGTGGGCAAAGCCTCACCATAGCTCAGTCCCACACTGACGCTTTGGCCAATGATGACAGGGTAGTGGACGCAGCCTTGACGCAGTCTGGCATGATTCGTTTCCGTGACATGCTTAATTATGTGGACTTTCTCAAGATCTTGAAGATACCCGAGATGAAGGGACGAAACCTAGCTATAATCTCCAGATCCGGCGGTCACGCCGTAGTTGCCGCTGATGCGGCTTATACTTATGGGTTTGAGCTTCCGCCTTTCAACGAAGATTTTCTGGACCAGATCCGGCAAAAACTTAGGGCCAATGTAATCAAGCTGGCCAATCCACTTGATCTTGGCGATCTTTTTGACTTCGAAGTTTATGTAAAGATAGTCGAGCACACCCTTCAACAACCCAATGTTGATGGGATTCTTCTTCT
Organism: Desulfomonile tiedjei; assembly: GCA_020718965.1. Taxonomy (GTDB): domain Bacteria; phylum Desulfobacterota; class Desulfomonilia; order Desulfomonilales; family Desulfomonilaceae; genus CAJBEZ01. Next base: position 1,603 of record DYRE01000085.1, on the reverse strand, counting down.
TCAAACCTATTTCGCTGTAGTTGAAGGGGAGGCTTCGCGCAGATTTCTTCGTTCAGCCGCCGCTTTGTCCCAGCAGTATCAAAAACCCGTAGCGCTATGTGTTTCCACAGAACAAGTGGAGATTTCAAGACTCCTGAAAGAATTTGAATTTCCTATTTTTATTTCTCCGGAACGGGCGGTCAGCGCCCTCGACACAGCAATAAAATTCCAGAAGCGGCGGGAATTAATCAGGCTCGAAAACTTCGAACCACCAAAACCGATGGAAATCAACAATCGTTCTATATCGGGAATTCTAAAAAGATGCGTTTCCGCTAGACGTTCTCCACTTTTGCACGAGTCCCTTGACATATTGAGACTGTCCAAGCTCAATGTACCGAATTATTCCCTCATAATGCCCAATCATAATACTTTGACTACTCTTCCTGATTTTCCAGGACCTTATGCGGTTAAAGTCATTGCTCGAGAAATATCGCACAAGTCAGACAGACAGGGGGTTGTCCTTGACCTTCAGGAAGTGAATCAGTTGAGGACAGTGATTGACGAAATGTGGGGGCGATTTGTCCAGGACCCAAACCTTGGCCTTTACGGATGCATGATTCAACAGATGGCGCATAGGGAAGCGGGAACTTACGAACTCATCGTGGGAGCTAAACGCGATCCAAATTTTGGTCCACTTGTACTTGTGGGTTATGGAGGGGTTTTAGTAGAAGTGTTTGCCAAAGCGTCACTCCGCATGGCGCCTCCGTCCCCAAGAGAAATTGATGAAATGATAGACGAGTTACCGGGTTCTGATATCTTCAGGGGTGTTAGAGGCAGGGCTCCAATAGATAGAGATAGCTTGAGAACCGCAATTTCGGCGCTCTCCACTCTAATTCTGGAATTTCCTATCATAGATCAAATAGATATCAATCCTCTATGGGTTTCTGAATCTGGAGCCATAGCCCTGGATTCAAGGATAGTTCTGAAAGTATAGAGACGGTTCATGACACACAGAATAGATGTTTGTTTGAAGCAGTCCTTGCCGGACCCCGCAGGTAGGCGTATCGCCAACCGGATCGAGTCGGATCTGGGGTTTAAATTTGATGAATTACGAGTAGCTGACAGCTTTATAATTGACATGGATCTTCAACTGTCGGAACTGGAAGTTCTGGCAAGAGAAGTCTTTGTTGATCCGGTAATTCAGGAATTCTCCATTGATAAACCACTAGACCTGCTTTTTGACTGGATTGTTGAAGTTGGATACCGGCCTGGTGTGACGGACAATATAGGTCGAACGGCCAGGGAAGCGCTTGAACGAACCTTAAACATCCGGAAAAGATCCGGAGGTGGAGTATATACACGTAAAATCTATTTCTTCAGAGGACAGCTTGAACGCGATCAGGTTACAGCGATAGCCAGGGATCTGCTGGCCAATGATCTCATCCAGACATCTCAAGTCTTTGGACCGGCAGACGACCGTTATTCCATAGTTGCTGCGGTTGTTACATCCAAAGCTGAAATCACCGTTAACGAAATTGATCTGGATCAGTCTGATGAGAATTTGTTGCGCATAAGTCAGAGTGGCGTATTAGCGCTCAATCTGAAAGAAATGAAGGCTATTCAA
>DYRE01000467.1 GCA_020718965.1 Desulfomonile tiedjei | reverse complement strand
CATCGAATAAGGCACTCTCCCTCTGCTCGTGCTCTTTCTTGAGATCAACTCGTTCTTTAAGCGCTGATCTCAGGCTGTTGATCTGTTCATTACCTATTCCAGTCAGTTCGTCCACCAGTTTTCCCAATCCATTGGATGTCTTTGCCGCAACTATGACAATTGAGTCTTCCCACAAAGCGCCACCGAAACTTAGAATCATCACGCTACCTTTGATAGGAACGCCCAGTTGCCAGTCAAAGGCTGAGCCATGAGATTTTATTTCATTTAGAAATGTTAGGGATTTACCCAGGCTGCCACCATCGACCACCATGGCTAAAGATCTACCCGGCTGAATCCGGGGTTCTAGTCCCAATTCATCTCGAACCACATCAAGGATGGTTCCATCCAGACCACATCTAAATACCGCTCCAACATCCTGTCTTTCGGTTTTCATTACAACGACGCCCCCGTTACAATCTGACCGGCCAGCGATACCGCCTGCTGAGCGTCCTCAGCAAAACCATCGGCCCCGAGCTTGATCCAGAGGTCGGGGGATGAACGAAGCGCATAACCTCCGACCAGGATTTTCACCTTCCCATCCGTGTCATGATCACGTACTGTCGTGATGAGTCCTTTCAATGCTTTTCTATGGAAGGGCATAGAGGCCGATATTGCAAGCACGTCGGGTTGATGCGACTCCAATGCTTCAATTATAGTGGATGTCGGGGTATTTGCGCCCATGTAATAGGTATCCCATCCTTCCATCTCAAAGAAATCCGCCACCATTCGGATGCCTATTTCATGTAGTTCTCCACCGACACATGCTGCGACTAGTCGGCGTCCATTTTTTTCGGATGAAAATATGTGTGGATAAAGCTGCGACATAATCAGTTGAGTAGCAGCGGAACAATAATGTTCCTGGGCGACACTTGCTCTGTTCAGATGCCAGAGGCGACCAATCTCGTACTGTGACCGCTGGAAAACGTAAATATATATATCCTTTATACTCACGCCTTTTTCAACCTCTTCCAATATCATGCTGCTCGCAAGGTGTCTTTCTCCGCGCAGGAGAGCGTCGAGATACCTTGCGGCCAGGTCATGCAGGGGAAGGTCTTCAGTAATGAAGGAAGACTGGGATAAGGATTCGTGTTCAATTCTAGATGCCGCGGCATCCAAGTATTCGTCAGTGATGGAACTCATCTCCTGAGAAAGTTGTTCCCGTAAAACATCCTTAGTACATTCGAGCATTTTTGTTAGAGCCTCAGGAGGGAATTTCAATCCTTCGAAAAGCTGTTTCAGCCAGGCGATATAGTTAGCAAAGATTGTTGGATCAGATTCAGTGAGGGCTTCAATAAGATACCTGAAATGGTGATTCGAATCGCGCAGACTAAGTTCCCGACCTTTGTCTCCGTAAGGTTCCCATATCTCCGGTTGAAGTTCATACTGCCTTGAGACTGTAGCTTCTGATAGAAGCTCCATTTTTTCGTGAATAATTCTGGCGATCTCCGTATTTGTCCCCTGCATGGAACCTCCTAAATGTGTCGCTGACACGAGGATTAACACAGGAAATGGTCCTGGAAAAATCCTGAGACGACGAATTTTCACTATAAATGACAATGAACAATCTTGCACAAAATAACTGTAGTGTCACATTATATGTTGTAAAGCCCCTATTGACAAGCCATACGCCCAGGGTGATTTTGTTCTGGCCTTTCCATGCATTAATATCAAGCAGTTGACCATA
>DYRE01000466.1 GCA_020718965.1 Desulfomonile tiedjei | reverse complement strand
CTTCGATCTCGTCGCCTTCCTTGACCACTTCGCTGGCGGTCTTGACATAGCCGCGGGTGAGTTCGCTGACGTGAATGAGTCCGGGGCGTTCCGCGCCGAAGTCTACAAAAGCGCCGTAGGATTCGAGGCGAACGACCTTGCCTTTGACAACGAGGTCGGGCACGATTTCCTTCCACTCGAAGCCAAGCGGTTCGATCATGGTCAGTTCGATGCGATCTTTCTTGACGCGGCGTACCCAAACGTCAACGACCTGTCCCTCCTGCACAACATCTTCAACTTTATTAACTGCTTCCTGTTGGAGTTGTGAGATGTGGATTACACCGGGAAGACCTTGACCGATGTCCACGAGCGCCCCCGCGAGAGTTGTCTTCAAAATTTTGCCGCTGAGTTTTGTTTTTGGTTCAAGCGCTACGGCTGGCGCGCTGTCGGGTGTTGTCATAATTCTGCTCCTGCTGTTTGAAATAATGCCGAAGAAAGATTATACCTGTCTGACAATAAACCGTCAATGTGAAATGGGTTAGATTTCAAAATTGCAAGCAATGCCTAAATCAAATGGGTGCGTGTGCGTTCCATTTGATTTGAAGATGAGTTGAATACCAGTCAACAATCTGGTAAAGTAAGTTTTTCGAAAAACACTCCTGGAAGCAGACATGGTCCCCAACTCAAAAACGATTATACAGGAAGTTCGTGTTCAATTTGAACAGATCAACAATTCCCGATATGAGAAAAAGATTAACCTGAAAAAGGGAAAATGGTGTAATGGGCACAAAAGGGGTGAACTTTTTTTGAACCACTGAGACGCGGGTCCACTGAGAAAAACGAGATTGAAACTCCCCGTGTCCCAATGGCTCCGTGGTAAAAGCTTTTTGTTCAACCTTTATCTGACCAATACAGAAAGAGGGAAAATGGGGTATGGTAAGGGAATATGTTGGAAACATTAGCCATAGATCGGTTGATCAAGGAACTCAAACGATTGTTTGAGGAATTTCCAGATTTGCGTACGGGTAGCAACAGCCAGTATGAAATCGCGGACGCAGGCTTGGGAGTCTTTTCAGTATTTTTCACGCAATGCGCATCCTTTTTGGAGTATCAGGAAGAGATGAAACGGCTGAAGGGACGGAGCAATGCTGGGAATTTATTTGGGATGAGAAATATTCCCAGCGACAGCCATATATGCTCACTTTTGGATCCAGTGTCTCCAAAAGTGTTTAAATTCCATGTGCCAGCTGGTCTTTGAAAGATTGGAAACGGGCAGGGTTCTGGAAATATTTCGGTCACACGCCCGGAGTTATTTAGTGGTAATGGACGGGACATAGTATTTTTCTTCGCAGACGAGCCATTGTTCAAGTTACAGTCATCGTGAATTATCCAATGGGAAGACCAATTACTATCACAGCGTGATCACACCGGTGATCGCGCAAGCGGACAATGAACATGTGATTTCATTAGAGCCAGAATTCATCGTACCTCAAGATGGACAGGAAAAGCAGGATTGTTAAATTGAAGCGAGCAAGCGCTGGCTTCGCGAACACGGCGAATACTACGTCAAACGGAACATCACGATCCTGGGCGATGACTTGCGCTACGCGAGCCGCCAACCCTTCTGTGAGGCGGTCAAATCTGCCAAGACGCACTTTATTTTGGTCTGCAAAGAGGATTCACACCCGCAGTTATACCTCACGCGGTTAGGAATTGCGTTTTTTCAAATGTCTGAAAACGCAGGGT
>DYRE01000465.1 GCA_020718965.1 Desulfomonile tiedjei | reverse complement strand
TCAGAGGACATGGCGGAACTTCCTGACAATTCGATAGCATTGATGGTCACTTCCCCTCCATACAATGTCGGAAAGGACTATGACGTTGACCTCAGCCTGGAGGAATATCTGAATCTCCTGGAGAAAGTGCTCAAGGAAACTCAAAGGGTTCTCATGCCCGGAGGCCGCATAGCATTTAATGTTGCAAACGTTGGGCGAAAACCCTATCTGCCGTTGAACTCGTTTGTGTCCACAATAGCCTGGCGTCTGGGTTTGTTAATGAGGGGAGAAATCATCTGGGTGAAAGCTAAGGGCGCTGCAGGTTCCTGCGCATGGGGGTCCTGGATGTCGGCAGGGAATCCTACATTGAGAGACCTTCACGAGTACGTCCTGGTGTTCTCGAAAGATCGTTTTGACAGGTCGGTTAAAGGCACATCAACGATTACTAGAGATGAGTTCATCCGGGCAACCACAAGCGTGTGGGAAATCCCACCTGAATCGGCTAAACGAATTGGTCACCCGGCGCCATTCCCGGTTGCCCTGGTTGAAAGACTGATTCATTTGTACACATTTGAAGGTGACGTTGTGCTGGACCCATTTATGGGTAGCGGTTCCAGCGCTTACGCAGCAAAAAAACATGGACGGCGCTTTGTCGGATATGAAATAAATCGGTCCTACATTGAAATTGCTCACGAGAGATTGAAACAGGTCTCGTCTGAAAATTCTCCGCAACAGAAACAATCAGTAGCCTAAATCGAATCCAGCCATACTTAGGTCTGTTCTTATTTTATCAATTTATTATCAATTTATTGCTTGACCCTGAAAGTCTGCTTATCTAATATATAAAGGTTTGACATTTGAGGACTCGCAATGGAATCACATCAAAATTATGAAATAATATGGCATGGCCGGGGTGGACAAGGAGCTGTTACAGCAGCGAAGATGTTTACCGAGGCCGCTTACTATTCCGGCTTCAAGGGAGTGAGCGCAAAACCCGCATATTTCTCGGAAAGACGTGGGGCGCCGGTTAGCGTGCATGCCCGAGTATCAGCGGAGCCGATCCGAACGTTTTCGAATGTTCTGTTTCCCGATATTGCGGTTGTGCTGGATGACAATCTACTTGAAATGGTTAACGTGACATCCAACCTTAAGACAGGTGGTCTTATAGTCATCAATTCAGCAAAGACTGCTTTTGATCTTGGCTTGGAGGGTGAATTCACAGTAGCGGTTTCCGACGCTTATCACTGTTCGCAAGAGGCGGGCCTGATAATAGAAGGAAATGTGCTGGTATCCACTTCCATCCTCGGTCCTCTGGTAGCTTCAACAAACTTTGTAGCGATAGAAGATGTCAGAAAAGCCATACAGAAGAAGTTTAAAGGTAAGTCTTTGGATCGCAATCTAAAAGCTTTTGAACTGGCGTATGACAGGACCACAATAGTTGACTTCATAAGGCCCCTTGCCGTTGCCGACAGATGAATTTCAGCGATTCCGGTTCACAGCATTGAATCAGGTCTTTAGGTCAAATAAGCTCTTATTTCATTTTCTGAAAATGAGCCTTATATTTATTATGGAGTTCGTAGAGTTGTACCGCTTCATAAGGACTTCCCCGCAACATTCTCAGTATATTTTTGTTTAGTGTTACAGGAGTTTACCTTGTCAGAAGATTTCACTCCCATTAAAGCCGTTTCGTTACCCGCGAAGGGAGAAGCTGGGAAGACTGGAGACTGGAGGTCTCAAACTCCCAGT
>DYRE01000464.1 GCA_020718965.1 Desulfomonile tiedjei | reverse complement strand
CAATACTAACAGAAATCGAAGGACTTTCCTTGGCGTTGCTTTTAAACTTCCACAAGTTACCGCTTTTTTTCCATGTTCCAGTTGTGCTGTCGCATAGGAATGTATGGTAATTCACCTTGAGATTGGCAGAAACGATACTTGATGGAACTGTTTCGAAAGAGGCTGAGACAACATGGATTGAATCTGATGGCGTCTTCGACGAACGGGAGGTGTTGACGGTAAAAGTTTTTATTCCATTTTCATTCGGTTTTACAGTGCCCTTGGGCGCGAATGTGGTTTGCAGGGAAACCCAAATATAAACTCTATTAGTCGGATATGGGCTGTTCACATATGTCGCACTGTAATCAATATCCTGAGATAGGCGGAATAAGTTGTTGGGGCGTATATTACCCGGATAATGAGAGTTTAAAACAAGCCAGTAGGGCTGAGCCCCGCTATCATCATACCCGACGCAAAGCACCCAGTGACCACATCCGCCATCATCCCAGGTATGGCCTTTCGTATAGTCGAAACTGGTGACGACGGACTCGTTTTGCTCCGCCCAGAATTTATCAAATACATCCCAGTCGGCACCGGTCGCAAGAGTGTACATTAGAGGGACAGAATGTCCAGAGTCAAGAACCGACTTGATATTGGCAATTGCCTGTTCCTTGGAGACAGGTTCAGCTTCAGTTCCAAATGTATTTATTATTGACATGTCCATTTTCTCGATCGGGTAGTTTGGTTCTGTCGCATCCGATGGGGAGCCGGAGTTGATCCACATCGCAGGCCGGATCCCAAAACTCTGGTCAACCTCCCATTTGCTATCTTTCTCGTTCCATACGGCATTCCACATGGCATAGGTGTTTCTGGACGGAATCGCATAGCCCACCATGCCGTAAAATTCCTTGAAGATACCGGAGTGTCCACCCTTGTTAAGGTCAGAGCCAACCATCCAGGCGTTTGAAGCGAGGAACGGGACAGAGAATCCTTCCTGTATTACAGGATTGCCTTCGAATTGAATGTCGAAATCTATCGACATTGCAGCCGTATGCGACCAAATCCAGCAAGTCCCAGTGGGAGCCTGATCACGCAAGCTCGGTGTATAGTGAAAATGACCAAGCAAGTTGGCCGCACCTTTAGCGGTGAATCCCTGCGGGGCGTCCTGATGAACAGGCGAGCTTTCAAGCCATGCAACGATTTCAGCATAGGTTTCATCACTGAAGAACATGCCGCCATACTGGGAAGCCGACAGGCGATTGGGTATGGAAATGAAAAAGATGATGAATGCAAAAAAGAGAAGCGAGTAAATATAATTATAGTTTGATTTCAGCTTTTTCTCTGTAGAAACCCGGAACAAATGAATCACTCCTGCAATGATTTTATCTATATGGCTTTTCCTATGCGTCTGGGATCTTCGATTGTTTTCTCTGTTCATTTGATGCTCAATGCTCCTTGTTAAAGGGTGACAGAAATTTTGATTTTACTTATGAGCCAATTGCAACTGGCTCTTATATGAGAATATATGCTTGGCATTCCAGAATATCAAGTGGAACCCGAATAACTCCTAAACTTTTCCAGATTCCCGGACTTATATCGTTTGACGGTGGAATCTGCCAATCCGCATCCGGCAGAACAAAGCTCGCAATGCCTCAGTTTTTTTCAGCAAACGCCCTCTTTTTGGAGGGACGACTTCCACGTCGTCCAGAGCGGTCGAGGTGGAACTCGACCCTCCAGTAGCGCTTCCCG
>DYRE01000084.1 GCA_020718965.1 Desulfomonile tiedjei | reverse complement strand
CTTGTCGCCCCTGAATGTCATGCTTGGCATCTAATTGGTCCGGGAGTGTTTGCTATTTATACTCTGGAAACCAAAATAGATTCCGATTACTTCACTGATGAATAGTTTGTTGGCGAAGATAGGCTCTCAGAATAAATAGATATTCTACAGATTAGCCATTAATTCCCTCGGTGCGGAAATCATTCTCCATAGTAAATCACAATCTTGGCATGCAGATCCTTACCTTAATCCCTGAATCGTTATCAGAATCATTTCCTTGGCAATAATCTCTTTAGCCCGATCAAGGATCTGTTTCTTCCATTCAGCGATCTGATTCCGACGAACTGGAAAACGATCCGCTAACTCTGAAAGCGTCTATTGTTACGTAATACCCTCCAATGCCACCTTGGCCTTGAACGCTGTCCCGTGATTCTTTCCAGTTCCTTTAGCGATTTTCTACTGGTCCTTCTGTTTTGTCTAATTTGGAGCAGCTCTTGCACTTGAGGCAGAGTCCTTTTTCCCTGGACCATTTGTCTCCTGCATGTTATTTACTCTAAGATAGCGCTGATTTTATTGTTTAAAATGTTGCCTCTGGAATTTTGATTTTCGGAGATGTGTTTTCGCGTGTTTTATCGGGTGTGGAGGGTGTCCGATGATAGTTAGATTAGTCCTCTTATTTGCCGCCGTAACAATGCTTTGCGCTCCGGCAATGGTTTGTGCGCAGTATTCTGGAACAACAGGAGCGTCCGGATTTCCAGGGGTATCATCTTTCTTTGATAATAGGGTCACTCTGTCTGGCTTGTCGTCACCAAACCAGGATGGATTTTACCTAACCATAGGACTGCGCAAATATATCAACAGTTTTACTTCCTACCAATTTCCGGATCATTACTTTCCAGACCAAACTTATACAGGGAATGATCCTATCAGCCGACTGGAGTGGCCCTGGGAGCAAACCTTCGGAGTCGCCAAAATGGGCAGCAACTATAGAGGGTTGCAGGTTAATTTTGAGTACGCGGCTACTCTGTTTACATATTCAGGCCTGCTAGCGCAGGACAGCGACTGGGAAATACCTCATTCAAATCAAAAAACCACATTCAGTGACGCATCGGTTACACCGAGATGCTATACCGTAGATGCCAGCGTAGGATTTGGTTTGCCTATTGTGAGAACTATTCAATGGTTGTTGGGATATCGTGCCCAACAGTTTAGGTTTACAGACAAGGACAGTTTGGAACGTTATCTTTCCGGGAAACCGCCTTCATTTGATCCCAATGAAAACATTGAATTCTGCCAGTACTACTACATTTACTACGCTGGTGGCGCATTGGCGAGCAAGTTCGATTTGGGTACGGCAATAGAATCTCTCTCTGGTTACAATTTTTTGGTAAGATTGCAGGGAGATATCGGTAGCGCAAACGCCAAGAATATAGATTATCACGTGGTAAGGGTTCCTGGTCCAAGGTACACTTATGAATCCACAAATGGGATTTGCCGGCATTTAAACCTTGCCGTTGATTGTCTAATGAAACAATACCTCACTTTAGGTTTGGCAGGAGATTTTATGAGAATTACGACATACGGCAGCCACTCATGGACAGAACCGGGAATTGCCCGTTCCTGGGATGGAGCTAAAGTGTGGTCAGAACAGAAATACCTAGAATTGACTGGAACTTTGATTTTCTAAGGCAATAAAACTAATCGTTGAATCATGTGTAACCCATGATAGAGTTCAGAATTACCTCACCAAAAGCCCAAGGTTTGAATTACGGTATAATTTTTGCCCCAGCCAATCATTTCAGCCGACCGATGTGTTCCTAAAAACAGTTCATTTTTTGACAAGGTAAGCGCTGCATGATAGTTGGAGTGATCCAGAAGGCATGCGTTCTCAAAAATGTCATCTGTGAAGATGGCTTTTGTAAAAGTCTTTAATAATCTGTGATCCTAGAGTGGGATCTTTGAACAATACCGGATCACTCCAGATCTCCAATGTTCAGGGGAAAAAACGCTGAAACCGAAACCATCACCCAATCGATTCGACGCCAAGCTAAAATACGCCCACTTTCAGAGGATTCGGGAATATCTTGAAAGGCGTAGCCTAGACGGGAACGGTCAGTCGATCAGTGTAATTGATGCGGCCTGCGGGCCTGGAAACATGGCTTTGTTCTGCAAGGACCTCTCGGGTATTGACTGGTTTGGGCTTGAGCTTTGGCCGTCAGAACTGGAACAGGCTTACCAAGCATCGGTCTATTCAGGCCTCGCCCAGGTTAACCTGGCAAGTCAACTGCCCTTACGCTCTGGGGTTGCAGACGTCATAATCCTGAATGAGATTCTCATGTATCTGGACAACTCATCAGCGCTATTAAGAGACTTCTATGAAATACTAAAATCGCCTGGACTCCTTTTTGTATATAACCCCATTTATTTTACTCCAACCATTTTTTCCACACTAAAAAGAATGGGAAGACGCCTTCATAAGTCACCCGAGGCTGTCGCCTTCAACGCCGAAAGTGACTGGAAGAGGGCTTCCCGCGCGTCCAGAATAGCTTTTTACTCCTATGATTCATTGATTTCAGAAATTCGTGAGGCAGGATTTCAGGTCATCCATGTAGCAGGATTCAGGCTGTTCAGAAATCGAATTCGGGCCATAAGAAAGCTTGAAAACTACGAATCATACAGGCAGATTATCAAAAAAATCGCCGGCAATCATCCGAGGTTGGCATCTGAAATTCTTATAGTGGCAAGGAAATGACCTGATGCCGGAAGACTGCCCCATAACTCTCAAATTTAGAGATTTCTAAATCAAGACAATGAAAATCTGCACGAGTCTCCCTTGCAAATGGCTGTCAACGCCGGATCAACGACACTCAGAGCATCTTTTCCATCTGAAACAACCATTTCAATAAAATCTCTGTTCTTGGCGACAAATCCAGTTAAATCGTCAGACTCAATCAAATCGCTGATCAAGTTAAGCGATTGTTTCAGCGCGTCAAATAGTATTTTTTCGTTTGTCGTCATTTCCAGAAACTCCTACTGAATAATATCGCATATCCTCTGGTATTCCAAATAATCCAACAGGCCCGATTCAGATGTTGCCGGTAACCTATACCCGCAATTCCCGCATTCATACCCCACGAAGTCGCAGTCTTCGATTCGAATGTCTCCGTGCTCCAACTCGCCGCTTATAAAGAAAATCTCTGAGGACACTTTGGCGCCTTTACAGACTTCAAGTATTTTATCATTTCCACATTTCGGGCATTTCCATGTCATATCGGGCATCCCCCTGCCAGGGCGCTATTACTTTCTTGAGAACTAAATGGTTCTTTTTAATTTATCTCTTTTTTCGCTGAGATTGTCCATAGAGGTTAATCAACTTTGGGATTTATATCAGGTTATTAAGACTATAGCAGTTGCAATTAACCATGCAGGGATGGGGAGAGATCCGACTCGAATTGGCCTGTTCAGCGAAATTGAATCCGCCGCGCCCATATCTTCACACAGGTATAACTGAACGTGTCGCTGCAAACAGATTTCATTTTCTCTTAAATTTCTTGAATTTCTGCATGAAAACATAAAGAGCCGGAGTAAAAAACACTCCAAGCATTGTAACCCCAAGCATTCCGGCGCATACGGCGGTACCCAAAGCCTGCCGACTGGCCGCTCCTGCGCCCTGAGCCACGACCAGCGGAGATACGCCCACAATAAACGCGAATGACGTCATCAGAATGGCCCTAAAACGTAGCCTGGCTCCTTCTACAGCAGCTTCAATAGCACCCATTCCCGCCGCCTGTTTTTCCCGTGCAAATTCAACTACCAGAATAGCATTCTTGGCCGACAGTCCAACGAGCAGGACTAAGCCGACCTGCGTGTAGAGGTTGTTATCCATGCCTCTAACTAACAGGCCTGTAATAGCTCCCAAAACGGCGAGAGGGACAACGGCGACAACGGCTATTGGATCGACCCAGTTTTCATACTGGGCTGCCAGTATTAGGACAACTATGAATATCGCCATGCCGAAAACCATGAAAACCTTCCCACCTGCCTTCATCTCCTGATAGGCCATGCCCGACCATTCATATCCAGCTCCGATTGGAAGATTCTCTTGGGCCAGATTTTCCATAGCTTTGAGCGCTTGGCCTGAACTGACTCCATCCGCGGGTTCACCCAATATCCGTACTGCTGAAAACATGTTGTACCTGTCTATCCGCAATGGTCCCAAAGAATATCGAATCTTGGCAAGCGTCCCCAAAGGGACCATCTGACCTTCAAGGTTTCTTACCTGAAGGCGGGCAATGTCTCCCGCAGTTGAGCGATGTTTAGCGTCGGCCTGGACCATAACCTGCCATGTGCGTCCAAATTGGTTGAAATCATTGACATAAGTAGAGCCCATATAAGCCTGCAAAGCGTCAAACAGTGATTGTAAAGGAACGTGAAGAGTCATAGCTTTGACGCGATCTATGTCCACAAATATCGCAGGCACTCCTGATCGGAATGTTGTGTTGACAGATCTGAATTCAGCGCTCTGTTGAGCCTCCCTAACAATCTGAGACGCGCTCTGCCCAAGGGCATCCAGACCAACGCCTCCTCTGTCCTGAATCCACATTTCAAATCCACCACTTTGACCCAAACCTGAAATTGGTGGTTTCGAAAAAGGAAAAACAATTGCCTCCTGGATCTCGGATAACCTTTGGGAAAGTTCGCTCATGATAGCCTGTTTACTTAAACCCTTCTTCAATCTTTCATCCCATGGAGCTAGGGCTATGAATCCGCTTCCGAGTGTTGGACCAATCCCATCCAGCATGGATGATCCCGGAAGAACCGAATAACAGGTGACGCCATCGGTGGTCTTTATAACCTCCATCACTTTCTTCATGACCTCATTGGTCCTTTGAAGCGAAGCGCCATCTGGCAGTTGGGCGTTCAATATTATAAGACCGTCATCTTCTGGAGGAAGAAATCCCGTAGGGACTTTGGAAAAACCGTAGTAAGTCAATGCCACAGCCAACACCCAGCAAACAATCATCACTGGAATATGCCCAACTAAAAAACTCACTATAGTTGTGTAAAGGGCTGTAAGTCTTTGAAACAAATCCTCAAATCTTCTGAAAAAGAAGTTTTTCGGCTTTCCCTCCGGTGGTCTTAGCCACAGAGAACACTGCACTGGCTTCAGTGTAAGAGCGTTAACAGCGCTAAGTAAAGTCGTGACGGCAATAGTCAGGGAGAACTGTCTATAAAGCTGGCCTGAAATTCCACTCAGGAATGACGCCGGAACAAAAACTGCCATAAGGACAAGAGTGATACCGATAATCGCTCCCGTGATCTCATCCATGGCTCTGATTGAAGCGTCTTTTGGCGACAATCCGTGTTGGATCATATTCCTGTCGACATTCTCCACAACCACTATAGCGTCGTCGACCACTATCCCGATGGCCAGTACCAATCCAAACAACGTCAGCATGTTGATGGAAAATCCCAAAGCGTACATCAGAGCGAAGGCGCCTATCAGAGAAACAGGGATGGTTGTCGCAGGGACTAATGTCGCACGCCAGTCCTGGAGAAAAATGAAAACAACTATAAAAACCAGAATAAAAGCTTCAATAAGAGTAATGACGACCTCCTTGATGGAGGCTCGAACAAACTCCGATGATTCATATACAACAGCGTAATCAACTCCCTGAGGAAAACTCTTTTTCATTTCGTTCATGGCCCGACGTACTTCGTCCGCCACATCAAGGGCGTTAGATCCTGGAGCCTGGTACACAACTATCGTTACGGACGGCATACCGTTGTAGAAGGATAGTGTGTCATAGCTTTTCGCTCCCAGTTCGACTCGACCTATATCACGGACACGAACAACACTCCCTCCCTGTCCAGTCTTAACAATTATATCTTCAAACTGTTCAGGATCAGTCAACCTACCAAGTGTATTGACCTGAAGGTCCATGACTTGGCCAAGGGGAGCCGGTTCTTGACCAACTCGTCCCGCCGCCACTTGAACATTTTGACTTTTCAGAGCGTTCACCACATCATTCGTAGTTAGATTGTTGTACTCGAGCCTGTTGGGATCCAACCAGATTCTCATGCTGTAGTCTTTTGCCGGGAAGACGCTTAAATCTCCAACACCGTGCAACCGGTTAAGTTCGTCCTTTATCGTCGTAGTCACAAAATTTGTCAGGAAAAGGTCGCCATGCGATTCATCTGGAGAATAGAGACAGAGAACAGTTACGAAAGAAGTCGAAGCTTTCTTGGTAGTCACCCCCTGACGTTGAACCTCCGGCGGAAGTGACGCCATAGCCCAGGCTACCCTGTTTTGAACCAGGACAGTCGCCATGTCGATGTCAGTGCCCAGTTCAAATGTAATCTTAAGTGTATAGGAACCGTCTATACTGCATGTGCTGGACATGTAGATCATGTTTTCTACGCCATTCACCTGCTGTTCGATTGGCGCCGCCACTGTGTCCGCAACAACTTTTGGATTCGCTCCGGGATAGGAAGCTGTTACCTGAACCATTGGAGGAGTGATTTCAGGAAATTGAGACACCGGTAGGGAAAAAATACAAATCCCTCCGGCCACCATAATTAGTATCGAAACGACGGAGGCAAAAACCGGCCGGTTGATGAAAAAACGACTGAGCATAATTTTCTTCTCCGGTTATTTTTTGACGGGCTTTTCTTTTTGTTGATCATCAGTTTCTTGAGAGGGGCTGGACGTTGAAACCGGTTTAACCGGAAACCCTGGCCTGGCCCTTTGCAATCCAGAGATTATGACTCGGTCGTCGGGAGAAATCCCTTCATCAATGACTCTCATTCCGTTGGCCTCTTCCTGTCCCATCTTGATCCTTTTCTGTCTGACGATATTCTGACTGTCAACGACGAGCAGATATCTTCCGCCCTGGTCAAACTGTATGGCAGCCTCGGGCACAAGAAGCGCTGAAAATTTGCCGTAAGGAATTCGAACTCGGGCGAACATTCCAGGCAAGAGCAACCCATCGTGATTTGGGAAAATCGCGCGAAACTGAATAGTTCCGGTAGAGGGGCTGACAACAGTGTCAGTGAAATCGAGGCGCCCTTCATGAGGAAACCCTTCCTCGTCAGCCAACCCCAGAAACACTTTCATCTTTACCGCCTTCAGCGGATCAGGAATCCGTGGCAATGGGTACAAGCGCTTGAGAATCATAAGATCCATTTCACTTACGTTAAAGTAGCAATAGATGAATTCATCATTCACAACCGTTGTGAGGAGGGTTTTCTCTGTGGCGCCTACGAGATTCCCTACATCAACTAGGTTTCGACTTACCCGTCCATTGATGGGGGATGTCACTTGCGTATACTCCAGGTTTAACTTGGCCTGATCGAGATTAGCCGACGCAAGATCTAAATCAGATTTTGAGACCGCGCTTTTTGCCTCGGCCTGTTGAAGTTTTAGCCAGCTAATGGCCTCTTTCGACTCTAATGTCTTGGCGATTTCTTCGTCAATCCTGGCAAGTTTGAAAGACGCCTCCTTAGAATCAAGTTGAGCCTTGGCTTCATCCACTGCGGCCTGATACTGTCGAGGGTCGATAACAAAAAGGAGATCCCCCTTCTTTACTTTTTGTTTGGGATCAAAATTGATCTTCTCCAGAAAACCGGCCACTCTGGCTCTGATATCGACGTATTCCAGAGCAGCCGTTGAACCCGTATAATCAAGACGCCTCTCGGCTTCCACCTGCACCGGTACGCTTACCGTAACCTTTGGAATCCGGGTTGTTTTTTTTTCCGCTTCCCTAGAACAACCAAGAACAAAAGTTGTAAATAGAGCGGTCAATAGTATTATCGACAGTCTGGAGTTTGAGACCATAATCCACTCCTCATTGAGTCCTGTTATATGTCACGGCGAAGCGTTGTCGAACCCAAAATGGATTCGCCCAACAAGATTTGCGATATTACACGTAAACGATGATACCAAAACTCGTGTAATTTGACATCGCAATTACGAATAGCGTTTTGTTGGCTTCAAGTGGTTTTGTCGACCAATCTGTTAGAAACAAATCAGTGGATAAAATGACAGGGCTGTTATAATCTTGGCATACTTGGTCTGAAAAAACGCGTAAGGAACTAGGAGGAGTTTGCTATGAAGAAATTGACACTGGCCTTCATGGGATTGGTAGCAGGGGCTCTTCTCTTTATTGGGGCCCAAGGCGTATCAACAGCAAGCGGGACTTCTACGCAAACAACCGGGATACAACCTACCACCGCAGTTAACGATCAACGTCTGGCGTACACTGTCCGTTACAGACATCGATGTTACAAAGTTAGACGTTGCGTGCGCTTCAACAGGTTTGGCCAGTGCAAACGCTGGCGATGGGTCACAGTCTGCCCAGGTCGGCGCATTTGAAACATTTAACAGCTCTGAAATGACAGGTTCACAGCTTGTCATCAGTTCAGACAACGTCGTTTTCATGAGGCGAAGTTACGCCTCGGATTCAGACGCCAAATCTTATCCTAAGG
>DYRE01000463.1 GCA_020718965.1 Desulfomonile tiedjei | reverse complement strand
CCTGCGGTAAGTGCGCCGAAGTTTGTCCCTCGGAAGCTCTGAAACTCTTGGGACGATATTATTCCGTAAAGTCTCTCACCAGTTTGCTGATGCGAGATTTGGAATATTACCGTAACTCCGGAGGGGGAGTTACGCTTTCTGGTGGGGAATGCGCATCTTTCCCGAAATATCTGAACAAACTGCTAAAAAATCTCAAGAAAGTGGGCATCCACATTGTGATCGAGACAGCCGGAGACTTTTACTACAAGGAATTCAAAAGTCTCGTCGTCCCATACGTCGACTTGATCTATTACGATATTAAACTTGCCAATAACGAATTTCACGAAAAATATTGCGGTCGACCCAATACTCGAATTCTACAAAACCTGTTCGACTTGTTTAAAGACGGGCAGGTTAAGGTTCAACCCCGTATACCTTTGATTCCAGGAATAACCGACACCAGACAGAATCTCTCCAGGATTAGTTCATTACTTCGCGACCACGGGCAAACAGAGGTTTGGATTCTGCCTTACAATCCTGCAGGCCTTGCAAAATACGAGACTTTGGGAAGACCAATTCCTGAACTGCGAAGCAATTTTATGAGACCAAAAGAGATAGATAAGGCACGAGAAATAATCAGTGGGAAAAGCCCTTTGTCTCAAACACGAAGTTAGCTCCTCCTGGACTTCAACTTACAGGAATCGTTCGGTTGAATCGGGAGCGACCTTCCTAATCATTCCAAATAGTCGTCTCACGTCTACCGGTTTCTCCATGATTCCATCTACACCGGACTCAGTTAGTTTCTCCTGCTCAAGAGACTGTCCACCCCACCCCGTTAACAGAATAAATGGAGTCTTGGATATTCCTCTTTCCCTGCAAGAGGAAACTACACTTTTTCCTACTTGCCAACCACTCATTCCCGGCATTCCCAGATCGCAAATGACAACATCCACCTCATTTTTATTGAACAGATCAAGTCCTTCTTCACCTGAACAAGCCCCCAGGACTGTCTGCCGGTATCCCCCTAATATTTCCTGAAGCAGCGTCACAATTTGTCTAGAGTCGTCAATCACGAGAATTTTGAGATTTCTTTCTAACACTGCATCGATTGGTATTTCCGATTCGTCCGAAAGCGACCTGACCCCAGGAATCTCCACCTTAAATCTGGTCCCCTTACCAACTTCGCTCTTTACAGAGATTTCGCCTCCATGGTCACTTATTATCTTCTGGCTGACCACCAATCCCAGACCCGTACCTGCAGACCCTTTGGTTGTCCAGAATGGTTCAAACATTCGCTTCAGGTCACATTCGGCTATACCATCGCCTGTATCTTCAATTTCGAGTACAATTTTATGTTTATCAATTTTAGTTGAAACCATAATGGTTCCGCCACGTGGCATCGCTTCAACAGCATTTTTTATGAGATTAACCAGTACCTCAAAAATTTCACCTTCTCTCCCTCTCACAAAAGCGCCGGGGGCGACATCGAGTTTCATGTCTATGTCGATATCGTCTTTCTCAAGGTTGGCTTTCCAAAGTGGGCGGCTGAAGTTTGAGGCTTGTATCACCAATTCTGATAGGTCGAACGTTTGACTTTCGTGTGTGGAATTGTAGGATCTAATGCCTGCAAAACTCTGTAAACGTTTAACCGTTTTTGAACCGAACCTTGCGGATTCGCCTATTTGCTTAAGAGATTCCCTTGTTCTGCTAATTCTTCCTGAGTCAAGGTCCATTAAGGCCAATTCAACGCCACCTAGCA
>DYRE01000083.1 GCA_020718965.1 Desulfomonile tiedjei | reverse complement strand
TCCAGAAAATCCCGACGCTAACCTTAAATCCTATTACCAGGTCTATAGAGGATTTTCGTGGAATATGATTCTGGATCTTTTTCCAAGCTACTCTACAAATATGTCAAACATAGTATTTGAATCGGTAGACCGGTGGGCTTTAGACCCAAAAACTAGAAACCGGACGGCATTGATATTTGAATGCGCCGGGGAAATTCAGCGACTGACATATCAAGAATTGAGGCAGGAATCGTCGAGGATGGCCAATCTCCTTGTGCAGAAGGGTTTCTCGAGAGGCGATATTTTCCTGATTTGCTCAAAGCCTTGTCCGGATGTCTATAATATGGCGCTTGCGTGCGCACGTCTAGGAGTCAGGTTTTGCACCCTGAGTGACAGGATTTCAATCCATCGGCTAAAGAAAGCGATATCCCTACTAAGGCCTCAGGGAGCGCTCATACACGGCGACATGCCTGAAGAAGCCCAGAGCGTAAGCCTGCTCAATGTCGAAACTGTTTTTCTAACAGGCATATCCAGAGGCGAAGACAGACATGGAGAATGCCGACTTTGTGAGACTTTGCCATATATGGAGCCATCTTTCGAGAATACCAATTTGCCTATTGACGAACCTCTTTATCACTGTCTGGTGTGGGAAACATCCGGTGAGTTTAGATACATAACTCATACTCATAAAGACATGATAGGAGCATACGTTACCGGAAAATACGTTCTCGATTTGAGATCTGACAGTGTTCTGTGGACTGACGCTGATCCGGGTTGTGTAGCGCTTGTAATCTACGGTATTTTTGCGCCCCTTCTATGTGGTTGCGCTACCGTTGTACAAGGAGACGCCTTTGCTGTTTCCACATGGTACTGGACATTGGAAAGGCTTGGGGTGTCTGTGTGGTTCACGGACCGTATTAAGTTCAAGAAACTGTGCGATGAAGGGGACGACCTGTTGAAAGGTTACGATTTTTCCAGGTTGATGAATATCGCAACGGTTGGCGAACCTCTCACCTCGGAATTATTCCAATGGGTGAGACACAACTTGAAAAAATCACCCCACGAAGTTTGGATGATGGATGAGGCAGGGATGATTTGCATTGCAAACTTTCCTTCGGAGCAGATTAAAATCGGATCGATTGGAAAACCGGTTCCTGGAGTTGAGGTGGCTATTCTGGATGAGTATGGGAAAACGCTACCGGCGCTCACTTTGGGCCAACTGGGTTTAAAGCCGACGTTTCCCTGTCTGGCTATTGAAATGAGACCTGAGAACATTAACTCCAGACCTCGATATAGGGAAGGATGGTTTTTGACTGGAGATTTGGCCCTTAAAGACGACGAAGGTTATTACTACTATTTCGGCCGTGTTGATCATCTTGTCAAATTTGGACAGTTTCTGACGGGGGCGCCAGAAATTGAACAAGCGCTGCTTAATCATCCCGATGTTGATGAAGTTGGGGTTATTTCCAAAAAATGTCTCGGGGTTGACCCCTTTTTCAAGGCCTTCGTGAAGTTGAAGAGTTCAATATTCCATGATGATGTATTAGTTAACGAACTTCAAGAATTTGTAAGGAAAGGATTATGTAAAGAACTGCCTACCCTCGAAATTGAATTCTTGCATGAATTCCCCAAAGTAACATCCCGCAGTTTGTTGAGAAGGATTCTGTTTGCTAAAGATTTAGGGCTGCCTGTCGGCGACGTATCAAGTTTGAAAGAATAAACACTCCGTCGTGTTTGCCAAAGAATGAGAAATGCCTTTCATGACATTGGTTTAGCTGCAGGATGAATAACACTTTCACGAGATGGCGGGCCTGAACCAATATGTGGCGACCTCGAGTCACCTGTAGGGATTACTTCAACAGGATGTTTTTATCTCGGGGTTAACGGGCTAATAGGACAATTGTCTTAATTTAAGAGTAAAGAATCTGCAAAGATTGATACCAATCTGGGGATAAATTCTCATGATTCCCTGGAATTGGCTGTGACGAAGAACATAAGCCTTAGTGGAGCCCACTGCGACACAAGTAGCGTTAGCGGTCTGTTTGGTGAAAAGGCTCAACTCACCCACAAAAGAACCAGGATCCAGTATAACCTTTTCTATTTGCTCCGGTGTACCGTAGTCCTTGTAAATCCCTATTTTACCTTCTACCACCATGTAAATCGATGAATTTTCATCATTCTCTCTAATCATTACATCACCGGACGAGAAACGCTCGATATTTACGACCGAGGCAATAGCATGAAGCTCCCGGACTCCCATTCCTTCAAAAATACTAAATTGTTTTAATTGGTTGATTCTTTCAATTACGTCCGGCATTTCAGCCACCTCATTGTTTACGCGTTTCAAAGCATAATTCACAACCTGAAGCACATCTTCATTTTTGTCATTTCTGTGAAATTCGATAGTTGGCAAGTAAAGTCTCGAAGTTTGGCTCTCTGCAATCACATACAGCGCCAATATCCTTGTCACTGCGTCATCCGAATTAGCTAGAAAGGTCAGAATGCGTTCAGGGTTTTCGTTTCTAATAAGAGCGAAGAGTTTTCTACCCTTGGCTATTTTTTCATTGAGGGGGATGTCCTCTATAAGTGGAATCAAATAGGGAACAGTTTCACGTTCGATAGAGTTTTCCACCAGTTCGACGGCGATAGAAGCGGTTTCAGACTGGAGCGCCTGGTACATGAGACGCATGTCGGCGTGATATACCCAGAGAGCGTAAAATATAAGGCTCAAAGTCTCGTCGTTAAGTTCTTCAAGGTATTCCTTGAGCATGTTGACGCTAGGTGAGTCAGGCATGGAATTGAGCACATGAATTGCGACCAGATTCGAATACGCCAGACCAAGTTCCTGACCTAAGAACGGAATCATTTCAAAGTCTTTTAGACCGGAAAGCCTTATTACCTCCAGTATCCCCTGCTTGGTGCGAATAGGAGCATTCAGGAGAGAAACCTCCAGAAAGGGTAATATTGGGTCCTTATAGGCAATCAGCGCCTCAATTGAAGCTTTACGCGGCTCTTCCTCCATGTCGCCAAGCAGCTCTACGAGACGGCCTACAGCCCTAACATCAACGGAACACACGAAAGAGAGGGCCGCTTCGGCTCTGGTGGAAGCGTTCTCGTCATTCAGAAGTCTCAGCGCTGTGTCCGGATCTATATTGGGAGCGGCTACCTGTAACAAATTAGGATCAATTTTTGTTGATCTCTCCTCCACATTCAGGGGGCCAAGTTGAGCTATGGCAGTGCCACTATCCATTGCCCTGGCGGATTCAATCTGATCAAAATCTATCTCTTTCTCTACGATTACCTGCTTTAAAGTTTTCGTGTAGCGTTTCCGAAAAAGCAGGGTCTCGTAGACCCAGTACAGCGCCAGAACAAACGCGATCGACGAGAAGTCCTCAGCATTCATGACGGGCTTAAGGATAATCATGATAAGGGAACCAGTCAGCATGCCGACTTTAAGCACAGTTCCTCTTATAAAAGTCCTGCTCCATGCCATCAGATCAGAGGGGATGACGTTGAAGAAAACTTTGTTTATGGGTCCGGCCACCGCTCGTTGAATTAGCAGACTTGTGAACTGGCCGTAGGCTGCTACGTAAATATTGAAGAAAAAGAATAGAGAACCAAAAAGAGCCGCAAAGTTGACTGGTTGGACAAGGGATGCGTTGGTCAATCCCATGGACTGATATACGCGCCCCATAAAAAAAAGAAGCACAAATGTTATCGAAGTAGTCAGACCGCGGAATACACTCAGGAAAGTGATAAGTGTCTGTTCAGAGGCGAAGGTATGAGTGGCGATGACACTGAACTGGTAAGAAAAAATTGGCAACAGTATATTCGGGATGAGTCCGGTTATGATCAAATAACGCACGATGGGATAACGCGCTATTAATCCCGGGACCTCACTTATCTTTTTTGTCTGAGCTTTTTGAGTAGAAGCCTTAGGTTTGAGTTTTGCGAAGAACTTTCGGCCGGATATCATCATGAATGCGCCGACCCCTAATGAAACGACGCCAAAAAGGATCAAAATCGGATCTTGACCAACAATTACGGTTAGGGGTCCAGTTCCAAAACTTCCGATCGTGCTAGCCAAAACCTGACAGGCTGTAACGTAAGGAAACAGCCTTTTCCCCTGGCGCGCGTCGAAAAGGTCGCCCGCTATATTCCATAGGTAAACCAGCAAAATAGAATCCAGAAGATTTAGGATCTGGTACAGTATTGGATAAGCTAATGAAATATCGGCCTTCACCATCACAAAGAGGACTAACACGGACACGCCACAAATGAGGAGTAGCCAGCTCAGAATAGAATAGTCCAGAAACAGATGGCTAAGCCTATTTGATATGCCGAATAAAACGAATGTCAGCAATGCGTTAATCACTAACATGTAGGGAATATACTGTGGGCCATATCTTTTCAGGAAAGACGCATCCACGTAGTTTCGGAAGAAAGCGAATCCCAAAAAAATTACGAAAAATATTCCGGACGTCCAGACAAACTTTGATACCTCGTGAGGATAAATTTTAAGATATTTCTCGAGGAATTTGTTCATGTGCCTCGCCGTTCGGATTGAGAATGGTCTGGAGCGGATGTTGAGTTATGTAACAAGCTTCATTTATAAGCAAAAACCTGAGGTTTAACAATCCCAAAAGGGACAAAAACAATCTCTGCCGGTCTTGTGACTTGGATTGACCAATTCAAACAAAGGGGGAAAGGGTTATGGAGTGACAAAAAAATTGACAGGGACCCTATTTGACATCGTTATTTAGGTAACCGTCTTTTTGCAGTAACTTTTTTACACTAGGTCCTGAGCCCCTAGGAACCCTCAGTGGGAATCCGTTGGGGGCGCGTTTGTCAGGTTTTGGCATCAAACCGTTCAAAGGGTCTACTCCCGGGTTCAATAACCAAATGTTCCTTGGAATCTCTCCAGTCCACTTTGCGACAAGGCTGAGGGAAAGGTCCTTGGCCAGTTTTGTCTTTTCAATTTTATCAAAAGACAGTGAACTGACCTGATTAACTGTCACACAATAGAATTTTCTGTGCTGATGGATTATTTTGAGCGCTATGAGTCGGGGAATCAAGGAATCCGATGATGGTGGCGTCACTATATCCCAAAATGAAAACCCCTGCGATTTCTTGATAATCGGGTCAATTTTGTCCTCTCCGTCGATAAACGCTGAAATAAGAATCAACCAATCCTCTTTCGGATGTTTCTTCCGCAATCCCATAAACATTTCCGCTGCAATCTGCGTGGATATTTCAGGATCTCGCCGGTCGTCCCAATAGTTGGAGGAAAACCAGGGAACCCCTGTTTTTACCGAGCCATTTCTTGAAGATCCCAAGGCCCACCACCCAAGTCCTCCGGAACGGGTTTTATGGTCTGGGTCGAACTGACTCAAAAGCATTGACAAGTAAACAAGATCAACCGGAATTTTTTCTTTTTTCAATGATTCGGTAATTATTGGACTGTACAACACAAAGAGATCGAACCATTCCCCAATAGACGCCCTTCTATCCATCAGCAAGTAGTTTAACTGATCTACTATTCTTTCGTGAACGTCAGGACGTTCGATGGGGACTTTTGAGTCAGCAAAAAAAAGCCCTTCCTTGATTATGTTGGGGGGTAATAAATAGCCGCCTTGACCGGTCCCGTGGTCAGTAACCCAAGCGTTAGAAGATGTCTCACTAATTGGAAAAGAAAGAAGAATTAAAACCAGTACCGTTACAAAACCTAAACTTGTACGGGAAACTACAAGCCACCCAGCCTTGTTTGTGATCAATTTCAAAAAGAACCTTCTCTTTTGTTTTTTTGGCCACTGCCCCCTTTTAACAAAGTTTAAACTTGTTGAACAAATTTTATGGCGTCACTTGTTAATGTTTTCTTTAAGTTCTTTGCCTGCCTTGAAGAATGGCAGGCTTTTGTTCTGAACTACTATCTGCTCACCTGTCTTTGGGTTTCTGCCCGTGTAGCCTTTATATTCCTTGACGACAAATGAGCCGAAGCCTCTAATCTCGATTCGATCTCCACGCTCCAAAGCGTCCCCCATAGTGTCAAACACCATATCAACGATTTCCTCGGATTTCCTCATGGGGAGATCGGTTTCTTTGGCTAAAGCTTTAACGAGATCAGATTTATTCATTGTAATCTCCTGTTTATGGTCAAGAACCAAGAGTTCATTTAATGTATTTTGAAAAAAGACTTTCCGCAAAACAAAACGACACAGACTAGTTGATTGCCAACTAAACAAAAAGAATTTCTTTTTAGGGCCGAGATGAGCATAAACACCTACGAAGCGCCAATTGCCAAAAGAAATTCTGTTGAGTTAAACTCTCTTTCAGGTCGTGATATAACAACAATTTTTAGAATTATGATCAAAAAAAGTCAAGATAATTTGACCCATATTCTCATCTCTCTGAAATGTTAGGGTATTTGTGACAATAAAATGTTACAAGAGAGAACTCTTTGATAACACAAAGGAACTTATATGCTCTACTTCGCTGATCTTCACGTTCATTCAAAATTCTCACGCGCTACTTCACGGGACTGCGATCTAATTGGTTTATCCCAATGGGCGGCTCTCAAGGGCATACATGTTGTGGCGACGGGAGACTTTACACATCCGGAGTGGCGAAAACTGATTCATGAGTCACTGGAGCCCCGTGAAGAAGGATTGTTTGGCCTGACGAGAGAGGCCACCCCGCAACCTTTGTTAAGTGCGCCAGACGTTTCTCCCTCTGATGTGCGTTTTATTCTGAATGTAGAAATCAGCTCTATTTACAAGAAGAATGGCAGGGTACGAAAAGCTCACAATCTGGTCTTCATGCCGGACATGGATTCGATGGACCGGTTTTGCAAAAAACTTGGTGAAAGAGGCAACCTTAATTCCGATGGTCGTCCAATAATTGGAGTCGACTGTCACGATTTGCTGGAAATCGCTCTGGAAAGCTCATCGCTGTCTTTCTTGATTCCTGCGCATATCTGGACGCCCTGGTTTTCAGTGCTGGGTTCCAAATCAGGATTCGATTCGATTGAAGAATGTTTTGAAGACCTCACCTGCTACATTCCGGCACTGGAAACAGGCCTGTCGTCAGATCCAGAAATGAACTTTAGGTTGTCTTGCCTCGACTCGTTTACTCTTGTTTCAAATTCCGACACGCATTCTCCGTCAAAGCTTGGCAGGGAGGTTAACATCTTTTCCGGAGACATGTCGTACAGTTCTATAAGAGACGCATTACGTCGGGGTGGAGCTGGATCAAGGGCCTCAGAGAATTTTCTCGGCCCAAGACAATCGATACTTGCAGATAAACGGGTTCGAGATGATACCCCAAGCTTTTTGGGGACGATAGAGTTTTTTCCGGAAGAAGGCAAATATCATATGGATGGGCACCGTAAATGCGGAGTACGGCTGGATCCACAAGCAACAGAGGACTTGGGAGGCAAATGCCCCGTGTGTGGCCACGCCGTAACAGTAGGGGTGATGAACAGGGTTAATCAGCTTGCAGACCGACAAAAGGGATATATACCCTCCAAAGCGGGTTACTCTTGGAGAATGCTACCGCTGATTGAAATAGTAGCAGATTGTCTAGGGTGCGGTGTTCAGGCTAAAAAGGCAAAGCATCTGCACTCAAGGCTTATTGAAACACTGGGTCCGGAGTTGGATATTCTCTGGTCAACTCCACTCGATGCGGTGGAAGTTTGTTCTCCTGGAATTGTGACGGAGGCTTTGCGCAGAGTTAGAGCGGAACAGGTAAAGATTCAACCGGGATATGATGGGGAATATGGAAGAGTTTCAATATTTGAGGATCACGAGCGCGCCTCGTTTTAGTAATGATTTTCGGCAACAGTAGAAGTCTCTTGACAGAAACGATATATTCAGATATTCACATATTAGATAAGCAAGACTTTTTAGAGCCTGAAGTTTACGGAGGTTGGTTTCTGAACACCTTCTTTGTGATACTTATACTGGTGTAATTAAAAAAGGACACAAACATGGAACTGGCCCTGATATTAGCCGTAGTAGTCGGATGGTTTGTTTTAAACCGTTGGATCTTGCCCAAGATGGGAGTTTCAACCTGAATGTCGCCGAGTTGTTCCCCCGTGAACAGGGGAGAAGTTAAGCCCTCAGATACCCATGATTCACTCAAATGATTGGCCAAAGCAAGTTTTGCCTAAAACAAGGGAATTCAGCCCGACAGCCCATTGTAATGGTTTGTGAAAAGGCTTCACTGAAATCCGTAGGAATTAAATTGTGGAGAACAATCCTAAGACCTCAATGATGGCGTTAGAAAAGGGCTGAGCTATAACAAAATCAGGTAAGAATTTAATGCAAAACGTAACAGATGTAACGTCAATATCCCGGGAGAGTAAAATCAACGACGAAAATATGGGTGAGTTGAATAAAGAAGAACTATTCGATGCGATAAAGAAAAAGGAATTTTCTCGGGAGGCTGAAATCTTCAAGGCTTTGGGGCACCCCATACGGTTGAAAATAGTGTATGGCCTACTGAAAGTTGGTGGTTGCAACGTGAAGAACATGCAGGAATGTCTTGGTCTTCATCAGGCCACAGTTTCTCAGCATCTTATTCACCTTAAAACGAGGG
>DYRE01000462.1 GCA_020718965.1 Desulfomonile tiedjei | reverse complement strand
CGGAAATGACAAGATCGCAATCAAATTCCTTGCCCTGTTCAGTCGACACCATGAATCGCCCATCTTTACTAATTATGGACTTGACCCTTTGTCCCAGAGCGAGATTAACCCCCTGATATTTCAAATGAGCGTGAACTATGGAGGCCATCTCCGTGTCAAGAGGAGCCATGACCTGATTTCCCATTTCCAGGACGGTAGTTTCTACCCCTCTGATTACAAGGTTTTCGGCCATTTCCAGACCAATAAAACCTCCGCCTATCACTACTGCGGAAGTTGGTTTGTTCAAATCTAATACACTTTTTATTCTGTCTGAGTCTGGGATGTCACGAAGATGGAAAACACCTTTAAGATCCACACCTGGGATGGGAGGTCTGACTGGTTCAGCGCCCGGGGCCAGAATTATTTTATCGTAGGACTCACTGTAGTTAAGCCCGGAATTGATATCCCGTATCAAAACTTCCCGTTTGTCTGTGACAATTGACAATACTTCGGAATGAATACGCACTTCCACATTGTATCGTGACTCAAAGGCTTCCGGCGTAGTGACCAGCAAATTATCTCGGTATTTGATGACGCCACCGATGTAGTACGGCAGCCCGCAGTTAGCGAAAGAAATGTGCTCTCCTCTTTCCAGGATAGTAATACTGGCCCGTTCATTCAATCTCCTTGCCCTGGCCGCCGCTGTGGCCCCTCCCGCCACCCCGCCAATGATCAGCAGTTTTATATCCATGAACTAGACACTCCTTGCGCGTATAACCGTTATTTTCTTGATTGTTTGGCTAAAAGCTGCGCAACAGCCAAGCCCTAATAGTATTTTATGAGCTTAAAGGACCGAACGTTTCCGTCTTGCTTACACACTCAGTCTTTATCTTTTCGATCAGTTCCTTCATGACTGAAAATACGTTGTCCCTGATGTCACCTGCCAGAACAACCAGCAACAGATCTTCTCCCACAGTAAAAGAACCTTCAAAAGCCCTGATTTCCACAGCCACTATGCCAGGTTGGGACAAAGCCCATGACTTGACGCTCTCTATTCTGGATTGGTCCACTACGACTGTCAACTCTAGGACTTCTTTACCGCCTGAGCGGGAGAAATCTCTAACTATGCCGTTGTGGCAGAGTATCATGCCTGCCTTGTTTATGTCGGGATGAGATTTGACCTTCGCAAGCAGATCTCCCAATGAAACAGCGGGATTTTTTCCCATGACATCTCCTTTCAGTTCATTTTGAATCGATAGCGTTTCTTAGAGTTTTCAGGAGCTGGGAGGCCTTGTACGGCTTGGAAACGAATCCTTTTATCAGCCCCGAAAACGACTCCTGCAATTGACTTTGCATTGAGAGCCCACTTGCCACGATTACCTTGACCGTCGGGTCGATTCTGAGCAATTCTTTAAAACACTGCCTACCGTCCATTCTTGGCATAATCATGTCCAGAATTACTATATCGATCTTCTCCTTGTGGCTAACATAAGTTTCTAAGGCTTCAAGACCATCACTT
Source organism: Desulfomonile tiedjei (assembly GCA_020718965.1). Lineage (GTDB taxonomy): Bacteria > Desulfobacterota > Desulfomonilia > Desulfomonilales > Desulfomonilaceae > CAJBEZ01. Next base: position 253 of record DYRE01000462.1, on the reverse strand, counting down.
GCCGTAATTACATTGTAGCCATACTCCAGCAGGACCTCTTCGCAGAGATCTCTAATACTCCTTTCGTCATCAGCGAGGAGCACGGTCTCATTTCCACCAAGCTTTTCAGGATCCTTATCCTGTTTCGGAAGGGTCTGATTCCTGTCTGACACGGTGGAAGGGAAATATAATTTGAAAGTTGTCCCCAACCCAGGCTCGCTGAAACATTTGATATGGCCACCATGCTGTTTGACTAATCCAAAGACCATCGCCA
>DYRE01000461.1 GCA_020718965.1 Desulfomonile tiedjei | reverse complement strand
TGACGCTCATTACTCTCAATCTAGGATGTTAATGGATTAGCGCTTACAGGCTAATATTTCCTTGACCTTTTCTTCAGACTGTAGCTGAATGCGCAACATTTCCTGTTCGATTTCCACCCTGAGATCTTCGTACTCTTCCTTGGAAAGTCCCTCCGGCGCCATTGTCGGTTTTCCAAACGCCATAACAATAGTACTGAAAGGAAGCGGCAGTATCATTGAATCCCACGAACGGAATTGGATTTTTCTGGTGGCCCAGCTCACTAGAGGAACCACTGGCTGGCCTGTTTCCTTGGCCACAACAACAATACCGATCTTGACCTGCCTTGATGGCCCTCTGGGAGCGTCTACAGCGAGCCCGGAACAGTATTTATTTTCGTTGATCATGTCGATCATTTCCCACAGGGCTTCTTTGCCTCCTCTGGATGAGGATCCTCTTGTGGTGTCATAACCCATCCTGCGGATGGACCTGTCTATAATCTCTCCATCCCACGAACGACTAACCATAGCGACACCAGGGTATCTTCGACAGTAGTATACGGGAAATAACATGGTTCCGTGGAAACATGCGCAAGCGAATGACCTTTTCTTGCAGACCTGATCTTCATATTCGCGATTTAAGATAACTTTACGTGAGGTCAGGTCGACCAGTCGGAAATAGCCGGTTACTAAACGAGGCACGAGAAACAGGACTATTTTAAACCACAGGCGTTTCCCTTTGTCTGTCTTTTCAGTTTTCCCGGTCAAAAAACCTCCTGTGGTCAAAAAACAGAGCTTTCGCCTTTTAATGGTCTCATGGATTTCTTCAACACGCCCCCGGGCCTTCTGGACCCTTGAGCAGGGAGCGCAAAATCGGAGCGGGATGAGTTAGTTCATTAATGAACCAGCTTGAGTAAATCCGATCAAGATCACTTACCGTAGGGCTTCAAGAGCTTCATTAGCAACATCTCTTACATCTTGGTCCGGGTCTTCTAAAGCTCTTTTTAGCGCCGATACGGCCTCCTCGGTTCCAATCCTCCCCAAAATCGACGCTGTGTCGCCTCTTAGACCAACATCATCAGAACGCATCAGTTCCGTCAATTTTTCCACGATTGGATCAAGAATACGTGGATTTCTATCAAGGGCCTCTTCCATGACGAGAAGAGCCCCCATACGTTGCGAAAATTCATTTGATTTGTACATGGGCAATATGGCGTCCGGCCGCTCCCGATCGCACATCAGGTCCGCTGCGTCCTCAGCTCTGCCGCAATCTATCATTGACTTCAGTATGCCTGTAACTGCCGCTTCACTCGACAGACCTAATAATCTTTCTACTAAATCGTTAGTTTTTACAGCTCCAACCAATGTGAGTCCGTCATTAATTATGAGCGTAGGAGTTGATTTTATTCTGTATTTACCTGCAATATCATTAAAATACAAAGCGTCGATTATCGAAACTGTGATCTGGGGATTGTCACACGCAAGCATCAGGACAGATCTTACAGCCTCCGGGCAATGAGGGCATCCCTGAGCTACAAAAGTCAATATTGAACTCGGATAGGCCAGAGTCCGGATGCGGTCCAGTCCGGGAAATTCAGGTGGATCACTTCCCCTACCGAGCCAGGACACTGCATCAAGGAAGGGCTCGAGCTGGGGGCCCTCAGGAAAAACCATGTAGTGAATGTTCGAACTCGCCCCTACAGAAACGCTCAGCGAGGGTTTCCCCGGAAATGGGCTTTCTCCGTTCTCCTGAATGTTAATGCGATTTAGTGATACAC
>DYRE01000460.1 GCA_020718965.1 Desulfomonile tiedjei | reverse complement strand
CCGCTTCCTACCTGTCGCGAACCATCCGAACCCCCCTGAAGGCTACCTTGCGACATAAAAGCTCCGTAATTGTCAACGAGCCTCTTCATGATCGCTGTAGAAAGATGCCTAAAGAAAAGTGTAGCGTCTCTGGGGTATTTTTCGAGAATCTGTTCGAGATTATCCTTGTGTATTTTTGCGATCTTTGTGGGAGAGACACACAGTGCGTCGGCGGTATAGCACTCGCGGTCCACCATACTGGACAATCCGAAGATATCGCCGGGACGGCTTATCATATAATCGATTTCAGCCTCCTTGCCTATGGCGAGCTGTATCCTGCCGTCTATTAGCGTATAAAAATATTTGGCTGGGTCATCCTGTTTGAAAAGGATCGTTCCTTTGTCGTAGGATTCTTCTAAAATGGAAGTTTTGATTTCATTGATGGCGTCCAGACTCATAGCGCTGAAAAGGTCGGCCCCTTGAATGATCATGACATCTCCTCCCTTTGCGTGAGTGCGCAAACTTCAAATTCCGTCATTCTGCGCAGAATGCAGTGAGTTATGGATAGCTCATTTACAAAAACCTAGCGCGTCAGATCATCATCGTAACTAGTTAATAAAGATGGAATAAAGTTACTTCCCAAAACTATGTTGACAAAAAGCCTTATACTCCTTTCGTGTGGATTGTCCAAAGTGGTTTTGTACATTATTATATATAACTATCATAACCTACAGACATCACACCGTTTCTTTTGATAACCTCCTTTCGGGTCCAAACATTTCAAACCCCTCCCTATTTTTTTAGGACACCTGGCTCGCCTATCAGGTTCCACAATCAAAGGTTGAAAAATGGGAGACGAAAACGTAACAGTAGAATTATTCAAACACCGTTAAACGGCGCCTAGAGCCCGAAGGCGGACTTGAGCGCATAAACAAAAGTAACGGCTACAAGAATAGAGAAGACGGCGTGAGGCAAAATGCCAATGCGTCTGGCGTACTTTCCTCGAGGAGTGGAAAGCCCGACTCGATAGGCGGTGATCAGGGTCCAAATCAGTCCAAGCGCCACCAGAATGATCTGAGCCAATAAAATCAGATCGTTGGGAACCGTGGAGAGGTGAGTGACTCCGTTATCCTGTCCCCCGAAATACTGGCTGACAAGAGCCACCATCTGAGGCCCCAGAGTGAAGAGATAGTATATATGAAAAGCTAGAAAGATCATGCAGGTAAGAGGCAACATCGCCAGGGCGAAACGTGAATAATTCTCGGAAATTTTCTCTCTGTAAAACCTGTGGGAAATTAGAACGGCCGACAGAAATATCAAATTTACCAACAGAATGGATGAAATGAATAGAACAGTGAATTTTAGTCCTTGTGACATCGGCATCCATTCGGTTAGGGCGCCATATCCGCGAATTCGGGTGAGCGTATCGCTCAGCAACCCACCAATCAGCCCCAGGACCAGGAACCCGGTGCCTGTTCTGACATAGCGAACCTCACCCAATTCATATCCTGGAATTCTGAGGTTCAACTTTATCGCGTCGTGGCTACAATTCTTTACGCAATTTCCGCAAATCTTGCAGAATTGGTTGCTGTGAAGAGTGGCTACCACCTGGCTGAATGGGCACCCCTCAGCATGTTTAGTCCCAACGTAGCAATCCTGGGTAGCGCAATCTGAGAGACACACATCCTGGTCAGCTCTGAGTTCAAGAACTGAGGTCCTTGCCATTAGCCCTGTCATCCCACCCAGAGGGCAAAGATACCGGCACCACGCCTGCCGGGA
>DYRE01000459.1 GCA_020718965.1 Desulfomonile tiedjei | reverse complement strand
GTCCAATACAGCCTGAAGTTTGATGTCTTCTTCGGGTTTCAAGTCTGCGCGTCTACGCACCAGGATCCAGCGAAGTCCTTTGAGCAGTTCGTAGGAAGCCGGGCTGGATTTAGCTTGCAGACGGCGACGGATTTTTGACAAGGCTTCGTTCAACTGCTTGGTTACATGGAAACGGTCAGCCACAATCTCAGCGTGTGGTAATTTGGACCGTACCACACCACGATAGGGGCCCCACATATCCATCGAGACCACACGAATAGCCTGACGTTCGGCTTCACTCAAACCTTCCAGCCAGGTTTCAAAGGCTTTTTGACTGCGCTCGGGCAACACGGCCAGGATACAATGAGAGGGTGTAAGAAAAAGTGTGTAAATGGGTTATCCTAAAGAGAGAAAGGAAACCCGATGAACAAACACAAGAGCCCAGAAAAGGAAGACATACAAGCGCATATGCCCAGCGCAGAAGAAGTGGTCCAGGCGTTGGGACAAGCTACCTCAATAGATGATTTCTACGGAAAAGATGGTATTTTTTCCAAACTATTCTCAAAGACAATCGAGGAAATGCTGGAAGCAGAACTGACATCCGAACTGGGATATGAGCGCTATGACACCGAAGGGCACAATTCGGGAAACAGTCGTAATGGTCATTACAGCCGCAAAATGCGTACATCTGGTGGCGATGCAGAAATCAAAGTGCCCCGAGATCGAAATGGTGAATTTCAATCGGCGTTGCTAAAAAAGAATAGCAACGAGATCGAGCAGAAGGTTATCGCCATGTATGCAAAAGGCATGTCCACCCGGGACATCCAAGATTTGCTGACCGAGCTCTACGGGATAGATGTCTCAGCGGATACAATTAGCGCCATTACAGATAAGATTTGGCCGCTGGTAGAAGCCTGGCAGAATCGGCCTCTGGCTACAGTCTATGCCATTGTGTACCTGGATGCCATCCACATCAAGCTCAAAAAGGATGGCAAGATCGCCAATATTGCGGTCTACAACGTGCTGGGCGTTGATCTGGAAGGTCACAGAGAGCCATTAGGGCATTGGATTGGAGACGGAGGGGAAGGATCTAATTTTTGGTTATCAGTAATCACTGATCTGCAAACACGTGGGGTCCAGGATATATTCATAGCCGCCATTGATGGATTGACCGGTTTCAAGGATGCGATTCAGTCTGTTTTTCCGGGAACCAAAGTGCAGCGCTGCATTATTCACCAAATCCGTTACAGTCTGAAATATGTGGTTTGGAAAGATCGCAAGGCTTTTGTCGCTGACCTGAAAACTGTTTATCAGGCAGCCACTCGAGAAGAAGCTGAAGCCAATCTGCAAAAGCTGGAACAAACCTGGAAAAGCAAGTACGCTGCCGCGGTGCGTTCCTGGCAAAACAATTGGGATGATCTGTCCACCTTTTTCGAGTTTCCACAAGAAATCCGTCGCCTGATCTATACGACGAACACCGTGGAAGGGTACCATCGCCAATTGAGAAAAGTGACCAAGAACAAAGGTTCTTTCCCAACCGAGCAAGCTGTGAGAAAATTGCTCTATCTGGCCACATTGGACATTACCAAGAAATGGACTGCACCCCTTCGTGATTGGCCGTTGATCCTCAATCAGTTAGCCATTCGCTTTGAAGATCGCTGGCCTGTATAATGCCCATTTACACAAGATTCCTGACACCCCCATTGTGTAAGGTATGAACCTTGAAATGTCGTACATTTGTTGCAATGGTTTTAGTCATTTCAGCCTCCTTTCAGTTTTTC
>DYRE01000458.1 GCA_020718965.1 Desulfomonile tiedjei | reverse complement strand
AGAGGGCCCTAGTTCAAGTGACAAAAACCGACATGCGGCTTATGTTTTCAATACGATATTTGGCGGGGGAATGAGCTCCAGGCTTTTTCAGGAAGTAAGGGAAAAAAGGGGCTTGGCTTATAATATTTATTCCTTCTTTTCAAGTTATTCCGATACTGGAATTATCGGTGTAGGCGCATCTACTGAGCCAAATATGTTTGAAGAACTACTCGAAGTAGTCTCTAAAGAAACGATGTGTATGCCTGACTCCATTACTCCAGATGAGTTTCAAGCCGCAAAGATTCACATTCGAGGTAACTTGATTCTGGCAAATGAATCTTCTGATTCTCGAATGAGTCGACTGGCTAAAGGGGAAGTTTACTATGGAAAATACGTATCGCTGGATGAAATAATCGATGATATCGAAGGGGTAACCTTTGAGGAAACCAGGGATTTCGCTTCCAGGCTGACTCGTTCTGAAAACCTGACTGCTTCGGTCGTAGGACCCGTGTCTCCTTCATTAGATATCAAGAGTTATTTTAACCGTTAGTACGCGTTCCATTAAACTTTTCCGTCATAGCATCCACACACTCACTAATATTGTAAAAGCCGCCTCGCCTGATTTTCCAGGGGCGGTTTTTTTCTGATTTCTACTCGTTTCCGGGAAGTGTCAATTAATATGGACAAGTTGTTCAAACTTCCGGCGCCAAGGAGGTTGAAGCTTTTTCTGGTTTTGCGGTCCATTGTCTGGACCTGAATTGGTCCAAGATTCATTTGATATAAAAAAGCGTTTTCCACACGATACTTGGTTACCGGCAAAGCAGAACCATCCGCCAGGTGAACCATTCCTTTGCCAATCTCTTTAACATTTGTCTCACGGGTCAATTCTTTAAGAAGGGATTTATCTATCAAACTGTGGGTAGCGCCGGTGTCAAGCAGGAAACGGCGGGAGCGTCCATTCTTGCTGAATTTCATCTGAACAAATATCTGACCTTCATCATTGACCTTTGTCACGATACAGTTTTCATCAATTTTCTCAAAATCTATTTCGTCGAGGACCGAATTAACAAGACGCAAACTTTGCTTGTCCGGCTCCATTGACATTGCAATTTCGCTATCTCTGCGAGCCTGCTCAACCCTGTCGGTTCTCAGGTTGGCTATCGCTCTGGCAGCATAGTTGAAACTGCTCTTCGGATCATATTTTATGGCCGTGTCAAAATCTGATATCGCCTTTCCATAGGCTCCGAGGTTTAGCAGGGTTATTCCACGATTCGATAAGGTTACTGATCTAAGGCTGTTGTTTTCATGAGGCGCCTTAATAGCCCGGTTCAAATCTTCCAGCGCTTTTGAAAGTTTACCCTGTTTAAGATTCAGGAGAGCCCTAAGATTCATGCATGAGGCTAGAATTTCTCCCGACAGGCCTTCCTGACTCAATACCTGATTCAGATCACGAGAAGCGCTTCTTAAGTCGCCCTTCTCGTAGTAGGCTTGAGCGCGGGCCAATAGGGCTGTGCGTGAGAATTCGTTATTAAGCGCTAATGATCCCAGCGCTTTCGAGAGAGACTGAATGGCCCCCTGATAGTCACCTGATCTGAGAAGATTTTTTGCGTCCTTGAAAAACTGCTCAGGCTGTCCCAGAGCGCACGAGACATGGGGAGTCAATGCGCAAAGTGCGCAGAATAAAGAAACAAACACTGGAATTCGTAAATTGGTGACTGACACCCGACACATCCGGCAGCGTTGTAATCGCTGGTTTTTATAGACTTACCGCTTTAAAGCCT
>DYRE01000457.1 GCA_020718965.1 Desulfomonile tiedjei | reverse complement strand
AGAACCACATAGAGGAAGTCAAGACTATCCCTCCTGGATTCATAAACCTTGCATATAGTGGATTATCTCAGGTGCAGATCATAAGGTTGCAGGGAAAAGTAGTGTATGGTGTAGCTTTTCATCCCGAGAGGGGCTGGAGTATGGATGTAAATGAGGAAGATTCATTGACACCAAAAGGAAAAAGGATATTGTTAAACTTCCTGAAAATGGCATATGCTCAAAAGAGCTGTTGAGTTGTTGCCTGATAGGTAATTTCCAACTGCGCCAACGGCGCCATCCCATCTCGAAAGGTTGCTTGATGAACGAACTGGAGAAAATAGCCATAAGACTCAGACACTGGATAGGACACAATCTGGAACACGTGAAGTCTTATGAAGAAGTAGCCCAGACATTGTTTGGCCTCGGGCTACAGGATGAGTCTATCAAGATTCAGAGAGCGGTGGAATTGAGCTCCGAGGCAAACCAGAGTTTTGAAGCGGCTCTGAATTCTATTGAATCTAAAGTGGGGCATGATTCCGATTGCCACGATTCTGCGGAAACGCGTCATGATCATTCGTCGGAAGGGTCCCACGAACACACGCATGAACATGGCGATTCTTCACATCACAGGCATTCCTGAAATAGACCGTTACTGGAATTTGCCTGATAAACTTTTGTCTGCAGACTGATTATGCTTGTACGAAAATTTCCGGTTTCGCCACAGTAGGAGGGATCCATGGAAGCCAGAACTTTTGAAATGGAATTTGCCAAATTTATTCAAAAATTTCACCAGGACATCAGGGACGCTTTCGTTGAAGACACTTTCCACAAAAGAGAACTTTTAGCTCATTATCAGCTTGCCCGTGAAATGCTTGAGGAACTGGCAGACTCAGTACTCTCCGAATTCACTGTGAATATTGACAAAAAAACCTCAGTGGAAACAGTAGCTGACCGATATATTCAGCTTGGAATTCGATGTTGTGATGATGGCCTTAGTTATTCAGAGATGGTGAGAGTATTCATACTGCTGAAGCGACATATATGGTTATTCTTCCAGGAAAGTAATTTTGCGGGACAACCATTTGATGTTAGATCTATCGTGGCCTTGAATAACAGGACAGCGCTTTTTTTTGATCGCGCAATGTATTATTTCCTCGTAGGATTCGAACAGACTCAATCCGAAATCAAGACTGAATTTGAAGAACTGTATAACAATTTTGTGGATAGAGTTTCTCAGGATGTAAGGATCAGAATGAAATAATATTGATAATGGAAGGCTTTTATTCTCGTCGATGGGATTGAACGATTAGTGAGATGAAAAAGGATAGCTTTAGCTATCCTTTTTTCGCTGTCTTATAAAGAGAAGGCTCCATCGGGAAGAAACTGCATGTTCACACTCATTGAACGACCTGAACCGTGTATCCAAATTTCTCGCCGTTCTCTACTCGATAATCAACTTTGACTTTTTCTCCAACGGCAGGTCTTCTGAAGGGTATGAATTTTGTTTTCAGACCTACCCTGATATTGAGCACTTCGGCCGCGTCGCCTTCACCAGCGTTTCTTACGGACAGACTCTTCGGTGAGGAAGCGACAACTTCTCCCATTAAAGTCTTGACTATCTTTTCTTCCTGAACAGGCTCCTCTTTTACTTCATCCCTGACTTCAGGTTTAACTTTTTCTGGAGGAGTAGGAGGAGAAGTTTTCGTAATGACCTTTTTCTCCGCAGGGACCTCTTGTTTGGTCACAGGTTTCCTGGAGGGAGGGGGAACTACTGAAGGTTCA
>DYRE01000456.1 GCA_020718965.1 Desulfomonile tiedjei | reverse complement strand
CATGAGACAGCATTTCACTGTGTTACTCAATGGCCAATCCTATATTTTTCTATTTTTCGCCACAGTGTGGCGCGACTGATCCCAAGGCGAGAAGCGGCTATATTTTTTCTCCAGTCGCAATCTTCTAATGCCTTGACAATGAGTTCCCTCTCAACTGAATGCAGGCTTGCGGCCGTCGGTTTCGGTTTCTTGGAGGCCGTGGAAGATTTGTCCATAAGTCTGGTGGGAAGGTCTTCAGGGTAGATTAGGTTGTTCTTGGCATGGACAAAGGCATACTCTACAGAGTTGGCAAGTTCTCTAACATTACCCGGCCAGGGATACCTTTCGAACACTTCCAGCACCTGGTCAACAATACCCATAATGCTCTTACCCATATGCTTATTGAATTTTCTTATGAAGTGACTTACTAGCAACGGAAGGTCCTCGACCCGCTCACGCAGGGGAGGCATGTGAAGTGGAAAGACGCTTAAACGATAATAAAGGTCATCCCTGAATGAACCATTCAGGACCTTTTTGTAAAGATCCTTGTTGGTAGCGGTTATGACTCTGATATCTATTTTGACGCTTCGGTTGTCACCTACTCTCTGAATCTCTCTCTCTTCAAGTACTCTGAGAAGCTTGACTTGGATGGCCTGGCTTATTTCACCAATTTCATCAAGGAACAGGGTTCCTCCATTTGCCAACTCGAACTTCCCGACATGACTACGAATTGCCCCTGTGAAGGCGCCTTTCACATGGCCAAACAACTCCGTCTCCAGAACACCCTCCGGCAAAGCTGAACAATTGATGGCCACAAAAGATTTGTCCTTTCGAGGCCCACAAAAATGTAGAGCCCTGGCTATCAATTCTTTTCCGGTACCTGACTCTCCCTGTATTAATACCGTGGTGTCAGTGTTCATCAATAAATCGAGAGATTCGTAAACCTTACGCATAGGCTCACTTCTTCCGACTATCGTCTGGTATCCGTAATGATTCTGGAGTTCTTCCTGCATCCAGTAGCTTTGAGAAACATCCCTGAACGTTTCTAGACCGCCTATGATCGCGCCGTTAAGGTCATAAAGCGGAGCGGCGTTAACCAGCAAATGAATAACTTCATTTCGTTTGTTTCGAATCGCCACTTTGACGTCTTGAAAAGGATGCCCGCATGAAAGAGATCTATCGACTGGACAACTTTCTATACAAACAGGGCTCCTGAAGAGTTTTGCGCACTCCATCCCAATAACCTCTTCCTTAAAGAAGCCTGTGATCTTCTCAGCCGCTCGGTTCCATGAAACTATCCTCCAATCCTTGTCAAGGGTCATCACTCCTTCAGATATACTGTTGAGGATTGATTTCAGCAAATGGTCGTTTTCCATTTAACGCCTCATTGAAAACAAGTAAGGTACAGCCTTCCATTGCAATTAAAAGCCCATTCAATGGGGTTTGCAATTTCCAAGTTAGCGGAATGGGGAAGACTATAACCTATACTTTCATCATTCTTGTCAGGATTGTAGGAAATTGTCAAGGCAGGGTTGTTTCGGTTACTCTGGATACTAGAGAATATAACGGCTCAAGTCGTCGCTCTTAACAATGTCGCTCAACCTTTCACTAACCATTTCCGGAGTTATAGTGATTTCGACACATCCCATATCCGGCGCGTCGAAAGATATTTCCTCAAGTAGCTTTTCCATGATTGTATGCAGTCGTCTCGCCCCAATGTTTTCTGCCCGCTCATTAACTTCTTCGGCCAAAATAGCCATCTCTTCAATTGCTTCACTGGTAAAC
>DYRE01000455.1 GCA_020718965.1 Desulfomonile tiedjei | reverse complement strand
AAGGCCTGCCATCGCCATTACATTTCTTCGCATGCGTCTTGCAAAATCGTCGTTTAAGAACATGACCCTACTTTAAACAGCCATTGGCTCAAAGGAATTACTTTCATCAACCTTACCAGGGGATACATTTGGGCTCTACTCATTAATCGCTGACCCGTATTCGGGGATCTGCCCAGGAATAGAGAAGGTCGGCCAGAAGGTTCCCAAAGAGTGTCAGTGCGGCTCCTATAACAAGTATCCCCATTATAGTCGGGTAATCCCTCATCATGACAGACTGATAAAATAGCTGCCCCATTCCAGGGATAGCGAAAATGGTTTCAAAAATTACGCTTCCACCAATCAGTCCTGGGACAGAAAGCCCCAGAATCGTTATAAGGGGAAGCAGCGCATTCCTCAGAGCGTGCTTGAATATGACCGTTCTTTCATCCAGCCCTTTTGCCCTGGCGGTTGTGATGTAATCCTGCCTGATAACTTCAAGCATGTTTGAACGCATGTAGCGACTCATCCCGGCAAGTCCACCGAAAGCGGACACGAAAATTGGCAGGACAAGATGTTTAGCAATATCAAGAATCTGGCCTACGGGGGTCAAATAGGTGTAGTTCAGGGAACGAAACCCCGAAATCGGAAGCCAGTCCAGTTTGACGCCGAAGAGGATCATTAACAACAAAGCCAACCAGAAAGTGGGAACCGCGAATCCTATAAAAACAATTAGCGAGGATACGCGATCAAAAAGGGAATCCTGCTTGACGGCGGAGAAAACACCTATAGGGATTGATACGGAAAAAATTAGAATCATGGAAAGAACGTTGATCAAAATGGTTATTGGAATCCTTTCGCCTATCTTGTCCAGTACGGGTCTGTTGTCCGCGGCGAAGGATTTTCCGAAGTCCAGCGCTGCCATGTTTCCGAGCCACTTTATGTATTGAACGTGCCAGGGCTGATCAAGCCCATAATGAGCCCTGATACGCTTCACGGCCTCTTCGTTCATGTTGGGATTCAGATCTGTCATGAGACTCGTGGGGTCTCCGGGGGCCATCTTCATGACAGCGAATGAAATGATCGTGATCCCTATCAGGGTAGGGATCATTAATGCTATTCGTTTTATCAGGAATCTCATGTGATTTTCATCAGGGTTGAATCGTATATTTTTGTAAAGCTTTGGGAACGTACCACTTGACGAAATTGTACCCAATTCCGATAGGCGCTGGTTCTATTCCGTGGAAACGGGAATTTATCGTTGGCAGGGAATATTGCACAAACAGGAAAGTGTAAGGCTGCTCCTCAGCGATGATCTCCTGAAACTTGTCGTAATACTTTTTTCGCTCTTCTTTGTCATACGTAGAGGCGCCCAGGTCCAGGAGTCTGTCAACCTCCGGATTCTGAAAATTGATGAAATTCAGTTCATTTTCTCCGGTTTTGCTGGAATTCCAGATGTCAATCTGATTAGGATCGACCCCTATCCCCCAGCCCAGCAGGCAAGCCTCAAAATTACGCTTGTTGATAAAGTTTTTCAAGAAAGCCGCCCATTCGATGACGCGAATTTTAACCTCTATACCGACTTTCTTTAGATCCCTCTGAATGATGGTGGCGGCGTTTTTCCGCACGTCGTTTCCGTGATTCGTGATGATAGTAAACTCAAAAGGTTTTCCATCTTTGTCCAGTATACCATCCCCGTTGGTATCTTTCCAGCCGGCTTCAGCCAGCATTTCTTTAGCTTTCTCGGGATCATAGGGAAACTTAGTGACATTATGGTTGTACCAAAACGAATC
>DYRE01000454.1 GCA_020718965.1 Desulfomonile tiedjei | reverse complement strand
CTTGGCCTCTTTTGTTTTGAGTACGAAGTTCCGCTTGTCCTTTTCAATTTTTATCCCATCGAGTTTAACAAGCAATTCCGGGATTGAATCCGCTATCAAATTGATCACGTTAAGATTTAAGGCTTCTGAAGCCGTTATCGAAACGCTTTCTCTAATGGCCTTTTCGGCCCATTCCGGATTTCGTCCTTTTCTTGCGACTATGCCTCTTATGTAAGCTGTTATGTCGTTCATAATTTTTTCGGACATGCTGGCGTCAATTTCTTGCCCACCGCCACCAACAGGATGAGCGGCTCCAATATTTGTCCCTGGAGCCATGGCCGCAATATCAGCGCAAACTGTTATTAGTGCGCCTGCGGACGTGGCGCTTGATCCACTCGGAGCCACATAGACAACAACAGGGACACTTGCATTTATCATTTCCTTGATAATTGTCTTGGTGGTGGTAAGCACCCCGCCTGGCGTATCCATCCTTATGATGACACAGGTGGCGTTGTCCTCTTGAGCCTTCTCAATTCCCTTGCTGATATAATCAGCCAGCGCCGGGTTTATGGTACCATCTATGTCTAGTAAATAAACCAGGGGTTGGCTATTAATGTCCCGATTCTGGGACAGCGCTGTAGAGTCCCACGGGGAAAAGAGAACGCAAATGAGGGATACTGCGGCTACGATACGGATCAGTTGATTTTTCATGTCGAGTCTCCATGACCATCAGCGTGTAAATCCAAAATAGCCATTACTTTCTTTAGATCTTCCCATGCTTCGGCCTTCCATTTACGTTCATGCTCTTTCCTGAGAAGGAAGGCTGGATGATATGTGGGCATCAGGGGTATGCCATCAAAATACTCGAAGTTTCCACGTGTTCTCCCCATGGAAACCTTTCTCCCCAGCAAGGAGGATACGGCTACCCTCCCCAGCCCTACTATCACTTCAGGAGAAATAGCCTTTATTTGCTCCCGCAAAAATGGAAAGCACTTTTCAATTTCAGATTGTTCAGGATCACGATTACTTGGGGGACGACATTTTACAACATTCGCGATGTATACTTCAGACCTTTCGAGTCCCATGGCCTTGATCATGCGAGTCAGCAATTGTCCGGCCCTACCCACAAATGGCCTGCCTTCACGGTCTTCGGACGCTCCCGGGCCTTCTCCCACGAACATCAGTCTGGCCAAAGGTGATCCTTCACCAAAAACCAGGTTTGTCCGTCCCTCACTGAGCGGACACCTACGGCAGTCACCTATTTCCTCCCTTATGGACGCAAGCAAAGCGCTCGAATTTGGCTCTTCGGAATCTTGTAGCGCAGGTAAAACTATTTCAGAATAACCCGTGTTTAAGAGATATCCGATGTAACCTCTAATTTCCAACAGATTGTCATAAGGAATTCCATTCAAGCTCTTTCACCCGGATCACCGATAAACCCAACGGGACAAACCAACTTGCATAAACGGATCGAACAATTATCGAGCATGACTGTGGCGCCTCATTTGAATGGCCCTATTGATAATCTGGTCAGCCACGTCTTCCTTGGACATGAGAGAAAGTTGTTCTTCCTCTCCATTTCGAAATAACAGCCTCACTATGTTTGTGTCGCAATCGAACCCTGCCCCCGCCTGAGTAACGTCGTTGAGGACCAGCATGTCCACGTTCTTCTTTTTGAGCTTAACCCTGGCATTTTCGATAGGATTTGTGGTTTCGGCGGCAAATCCTACCAGAACCTGATCCGGCCATTTCTTGCTCCCGAGAGTAGCAAGGATATCAGGGTTTCGAATAAGGCTT
>DYRE01000082.1 GCA_020718965.1 Desulfomonile tiedjei | reverse complement strand
GTCCACGACCAACTCGTATTGCCTTATATCAAGCTTTCCAATAGATTCTCCTGTGCCGTTTGGAATAATTAGCTCCTGCATGCGGGCCAACATCCACGCCTGCTGGGCTCTATTTGTTCCAGTAAGCGCTTCCTCAGCGTATTTCATGACTACATCAAGAGTTTCCCCTCGATTTTCAAAGGCGTAAAGCCAACCCCTTAGTGACGCCTGAACAAAACTTTCGCAAGTTCCCGGTTGGTTATCCCATGTCGTTTCTAGACAGTATATGCCATCCTCAGGAAAATTCAGTCCGTAGTCGCTGAAGAAAAATGTCGTCAGTTCCTCGGGCTCGAAACCTTTGTTCAATAATGTATGGTATTCATTGTACCACATGGCGGTAGCCGCATCGACAGCTCCCCTGAGGAGAAGATTTATTGACCCATACATTGGGACTTGAATCACATTGAGATTGCGAAGCCTGAACAATGCGAGAGGCTGTATTTTGAAATCTCCCTGCCACAGGCCAATACGTTTACCGTCAAGGTCCTGCAGGGTCTTGATTCCACTAGATTTTCTTGTGACGAGCATGAGAGCGGAGCGTTGTACGACCTGGGCCAGATTGACGAGTTTCGCACCTGACGAGCGCATCTGAACAGCGCTTGAAACCCAGCTTGAGCAAAAGATAGTCTTACCTTTTATCAGCGCTTCAAGAGGTGGATTTGAAGGCCCGCCACGCAGAATTTTTACATCGAGACCGGCTTCTTTATAGAAACCCTTCTCTAAGGCCATCATATAACCCGCAAACTGCGCCTGGGGAAACCACTGGGGAAGGAAAGTTACATGGACCGGGCCCGGATCAGCCGCCATCAGGGTGGTGGCAAATACGGCCCAGGACACTGCAATGATCACTGCAACCTTTTTCATTGTCACCATAAAATAAAATTGGCAAGAATCAGAGTATACTATCATACTGGATTTCGCTGAGTCACGACAAATAAATCCGTGAGGATTCGCCTTTTGTCCAGAGATGTTTCCAAGATAATGAAAAGAGTCCGGTCCCGGGATACGAAACCCGAAATGGTCTTTCGCAAAACTTTGTGGAAAGCAGGGGCCAGATACAGAGTTTGCGCTAGCGACATTCCTGGCAAACCGGATGTTGTTTTTTCCTCCAGGAAGTTGGCGATCTTCATAGATGGTGAGTTCTGGCACGGATTTCAATGGATGAGACGGAATCTGGATTGCCTGGAAGACCAGTTCAAAGTTACGGAATCAAAAAAATACTGGTTATCCAAAATCCGAATGAACATGCAGCGAGACTGTATTTCCACTGCCGCCTTAATGTCTCAGGGATGGACGGTTTTACGCTTTTGGGACAGTCAGATCAGGAACAACCTGGATTATTGCATAGGGCTCACGCTGGATGTAATCAACGGAAGAGCCGCATCAAGTCCATTTTCTCTTGTTCCCCAAAAAACATTTTCAGAGTTCTTCGCAGGTATAGGACTAATGAGAATAGCCCTGCAACGTCATGGTTGGAAAATATCAAGCGCAAATGACATTGACCCAAAGAAATACCAAATGTACTCGGGACAATTCCAAGGGAGTGAGGAAATTTTTAACCTAATTGATATTCATAAACTTTCTGCCGACCAGGTCCCCTCATGCACATTGGCGACAGCTTCTTTTCCATGTAACGATCTTTCTCTCGCTGGATCCAGAAATGGTTTGAAAGGCAAGTCCTCATCAGCCTTCTGGGGTTTTATGAGATTGCTCAAAGATATGGATGGCAGACGTCCTCCTATAGTTCTAGTGGAAAATGTAATGGGTTTTTTATCTTCAAATAGTGGGATAGATTTGAAAGACGCCCTCGTTGGACTCAATCAACTTGGGTACTGTGTAGACATCTTTATGGTTGACGCCGCATGGTTTGTCCCACAAAGCCGGCAAAGGCTATTCATAGTGGCGAGAATTGAAGATCCTACCTACGAGGGAAACTCTCCAGCATGCGCGAAAATTGGAGAGAGTCAATTCAGACCCAAAAAGATAATGGACTTTATCAACAGACACGGGCAGATTCGTTGGCGCCTCAAGGAATTGCCAAAGGCGCAGGTTGAACCAATCAAGCTGGAACAGCTCCTGGAAGATCTTCCTGAAGAATCTCCAGAGTGGTGGAATCCTACACGGACGAAATATCTTCTAAATCAGGTTATACCTGGACAAAGAAAAAAGCTTGATTCAATCATCGCAGGACCAGAATGGACATATAGGACCGCTTTCAGAAGAACTAGGAAAGAAGGATCAGTAGCTGAAATAAGGTCTGATGGAATTGCAGGTTGTCTTCGAACTCCTAGAGGAGGTAGCGCCAGGCAAATACTTGTAAAAGCGGGGAAAGGAAAATTTTTAGCCCGCCTCTTGACCCCGAGGGAGTGCGCGCGACTAATGGGAGTGGATGATTACAATGTCACAGTTTCGTCAAGCCAGGCGTTAATGGGATTTGGAGACGCTGTTTGTGTCCCTGTAATTGAATGGATCGCGCTCCACAGGTTAAATCCCCTGGTTACGGAACTTATGAGGGGGCGACCGCTATGCCAGGGCTGAGTTACTAAGAATTATATTGAAGAGAGTTTGGTGAGCAAAGAGAAATGATTGATCCTGAAGCCATGCTTTTCATTTATGAAATAGCGAATGAATTGCCAAATCCCCTCCCTGAGCCTCCGAAGTCCCTGATCGGAGTTTGGAATGAGGAGAACTTTTCCTATGTATTTTTTCTTGAGCCCGAAGATAGCTATATGACCAGGCTTTGTTCGTCACTTGACCTAACTGTGAGTTCCCGACATGACATGAAATATTGTGACTGGCAGGAAGGATTGCCCCAAGGGGGGTTGGATATCTGTGGGATCAGGTTGGCGCCAGTACATGACCATGTTTATGATCCCAGCGCAATTATGCTTGACCCCTCGGTTGTTTTTGGGGATGGCAATCATCCTACTACACGTACATGTGTGGAATTCATGGTCGAAATCATAAATAAGGGTCGTGTGAACTCGGCGATAGATTTAGGTTCAGGTTCGGGAATTCTTTCTTTGATAGCCGGAAAGTTGGGATTAGAGAAAGTTGTCGCCGTGGACAGAAACCTGCTGGCCGTTCAGTCCACTCGAAAAAATGTCTCACTCAATGGGATGGATCAGATCATAAAAACCTATGAGGGGGAAGCCCGTATTTTCATGGAGGGGCAATATGATTTGGTCCTCGCGAATCTTCCTTTCTCCGTGCTCAGAGATCTTGTGGTCCTCAAAGACACGGCGAAAAACAAAATTTGGATAGTGTCAGGGATCAACCAGGAGCAGTCTTTGATTTTAAAGACCCTTTTTATTGAGCAGGGATTTGTCATAACCCGGGAACGGGCCAATTCGCCGTGGGTTACCTTTGTTGCGGCGAAAAAAAATGTATGGAGCGAGTTATTTGATGAAACCTATATTTGAAAAACCCCACGAGGGTCAATGGATTGGAAATGATATTATCAGCCTGAACTTTTCGGTTCCCTCAAACCCCATAATTGGTTTCATAGAGGGCGATGGAGTTGGCCCTGATCTTTGGTCGGCCTCGATGCCGGTGTTTGACGCTGTGGTTGAAAAGGCTTACTCCGGAGATCGAAAGATATACTGGTCGAAAATTTATGCTGGAGAAGAAAGTTTCAGACTATTTGGCTCTTATTTTCCTGAAGAATCTTTCGATTTAATTCGTCAGTGCGGAATTGCCATAAAGGGGCCCTTAACAACCCCGGTGGGGGGTGGTTTTCGTAGCCTGAACGTAACTTTGAGGCGGAAACTGGATTTGTACGCATGTTTGAGGCCTGTGAGACACGTCACTGGAACACCGAGTCCAATGATAAGGCCACAGGATGTCGACATGGTAGTTTTCAGGGAAAACACTGAAGACGTCTATGCTGGAATTGAGTGGAAGTCAGGTTCGGATCAGGCGCGCAAGATGATCAACTTTCTTGAGACGGAAATGGATGTCAGATTACCGATTGACGCAGGGATCGGAGTCAAGCCCATGAGTCCACTGGCTACCAAGAGACTTGTGAGGATGGCCATAAAATTTGCGCTTGATAACGGCAGGAACAGGGTCACTCTTGTTCACAAAGGCAATATTATGAAGTACACGGAGGGCGCATTCCGTGACTGGGGATATGAGGTAGCGCGGGAGGAATTCGGGGATGTGACATTGTTTGAGAATGAGCTTGAGAGAAATCATCAGGTACATATTCCACAAGGGAAAATCCTCGTAAATGACAGGATTGCTGACGCTATGTTCCAACAGGCTCTCCTTCGCCCGAAAGAATACAGCGTGCTCGCAATGCCGAATCTAAACGGTGACTACATGTCGGACGCCCTGGCGGCCCAGGTAGGGGGGTTGGGAATGGCTCCAGGGGCAAACATAGGGGACCGATGCGCGGTCTTTGAAGCCACACACGGCAGCGCTCCAAAATACGCCGGTCTGGACAAGGTCAATCCTGGATCTATGCTTCTATCAGGGGCAATGATGTTGCGTTTAATGGGCTGGAATGAAGCGGCGGACCTGATCGAACAAGGATTATCCAGTACCATTCAGTCCGGAGTAGTGACATACGATCTGGCGAGACAATTGCCGGGATCTACAGAGGTCTCCTGCTCAGGATTCGCAAAAGCCATTGTCGGGTGGATAAAAAAAGGGTGATCATGACGATCTGCGCTGACAGAAGACTTCAGGAGCTAAGCAGTTTTTTTAGGCAGATTAATTTGCTTTTCTTTCATAAGCTTGAGTTTAGTTCATGATGCGTATGTTGAAGTGATTTAGCTGGCTAATGAAATAAAAGTCTTGACTCAACAGTCAAGGTACCAATATTTTCCTTTACCGCCGCTTCCGGTTTTAATTTTTTTTGTTTCTGGTTGTGAATGGAGGGTGAAGTATACCCCGTCTCGGAGAAAACTTTACCGGAATGCGGATCTTCGGGACGGGGCATATATAAACCTCAAGGTGAAAATCAGACAAGCCCTGCCATGTTGATACAATCTGTTAGGCGCCCCATACAGCCATTCCGGTTAGATGATGTTCCAGGGGCGTCAATTGTAATCTCAATTACCGTTAAAGCAGGTTCCTATGATAATCACACGCACTCCTCTACGAATCAGTTTTTGCGGGGGGGGGACCGACCTTAGGTCTTATTATCAATACGAAGGCGGCGCCGTCGTCAGTTCTACTATAAACAAATATATTTACATAACAGTTAACCGACTGACTCGATATTTTGAGCACAGCCTTTCACTGAAATATTCTCAGACTGAACTGGTTAATTCCGTCGATGAAGTTCGTCACCCTATAATAAGGGAGGCGCTGAAACTTACCGGTGTGACGGAACGGGTAGAGATCGCCTCCATGGCGGACATCCCTTCAGGCACCGGCCTTGGGTCTTCCAGCGCGTACGCTGTAAGCCTCTTGCATGCGCTATACACGTTCAAGGGTGAATCGGTTTCGGCTAAAAAACTCGCTGAACAGGCTTGCGATATCGAAATAGAAATACTTAAAGATCCAATTGGCAAGCAGGATCAATTCATAGCCGCGTATGGCGGGATTTGCCATATTGTCTTCAATCCCGATGAAAGCGTATTTATTGACCCGGTAGTCTGCTCTCCGGAAACCAAAAAGACCCTTCAGGATAACTTGCTAATTTTTTACACAGGCATGACCAGGCGAGCTGGAGACATATTGGAAGTTCAAAAGGCCCAAACCGGGAACAAAATGGAAGCGCTCAACGGAATGAAAGGATTGTGCTCGGATTTGATTCAAGTTCTTCGGTCATCAAAATCGCTCAGTTCATTTGGAGAGATACTGCATCAGGGATGGTTGTTAAAAAAGAGCCTGGTTCAGGAAATTTCAAATAACTCCATAGACGAATACTACAATAGGGCTAGAGGCGCAGGAGCAATAGGCGGTAAGTTGCTTGGAGCTGGGGGCGGCGGTTTTCTTCTCTTTTATGTGGAACCGCAAAACCGGTGTAAGGTCAGAAGCGCGTTGCCTGATTTGACAGAGTTGACGTTTCAGTTTGAGCCTCAAGGTAGCAAGGTCATTTACATATCAGACTGAGAAAAGCCTTGTCCGGTTATTTTGAAATCTACTGAATTTTTTTGCCGCTGTTTGGTTCTGGAAATATCTCGGGATCACACTTGGACTTCCAGCAATATATAAAGCTTTCTGTGACCAAATGTTGTGGACCAAGAAAACTGATGAGAAATTCGCTAGCGGATTTTTTCCAGTGGGCTAATGAGCGGTTGTCGAACTCGGAGTCCAGCACATACCAACCGGCCTCAATAAGACGATCGATTTTGTTACCATCGATATCCATGGCCCGTTTCTCTTTCCAGCTTTAGAAAAAAGACAAGTTATGATATATTAATTCTGTTACCCCATATAACATTATAAGAAGACTCAACAGTAAAGTCAAGTAAAAAAATAACAGTAGAAAAATAGCGCTTCGTGGCGGCAAACAGCGCCAATTTATGAATCAAACAACCAGCAAGGTTGATGGATCTGAATTTATACAATTTGACTTTCGGATAGCTCACAATCCGAAAGTTCGGTAGTCCCGAACGCAAATCTGATCGTCTTGCGTTGCTGTAATAAAGGGCTTTAGCCATACTGGTGTTTAGAAAGTTTGTTGAACAAAAGAAAATCGGCGATAGTCGACAGGAACTGGCGTTGGAGGAATCTCTATCGCATGAGTGGAAAGACACGCTTAGTATTAACGGTCTAGATGTTGAGTATCAATGAGGTCGCAGGAGTTAAGGTAATGCCAAAAGCAGATCTGATTCGTGAAATAGAAGCGCTGCGAAGTCAAGTGGCCGAACTTCAATCTGAACTTCGAGATAAGGGGGACTCAGCCCCTTCGGATGAGTCCGCTAAACAGGTAGTGGAGAAAGAAGCAATTACAGAAGAAGAGTTTACTGATTTTACAGGGCTTCAGTCGCAACTTGAGGGATTGTTCGGATCGCTGGATGACCTTAAGAAGGTTCCGGCTATGACGGCGTTAGCCCTTTTTGGGCTAGGGGTTATTTTCGGAAGGCTATTATCAAAGTAGGGAGGGAATCATGGAATCGTTTTTAATGAAGGCGCGCCTGCTGACAAGAGCGGAATTAGTTTTGTTTCGACTTCACATTCGTAGGGCCGCCCGCCAGGCTACGTTCATTGCCATGGGCGTCGTGGCCACATTGCTTGCAGTTGGCATGGCCAATGTGGCCTCATATTTTTATCTCTCGGATCAACTCGGTAGAATCACCGCAGGATTCGTACTCGCAGTCATTAACGGACTTCTGGCTGCAGTGATGTTTTTAGTGGCAAGTCGATTGGGATTGGGTCCGGAAGCAAAAATGGCGGGAGAGATTCGTGATCTGGCCGTTGCGCAACTTTCAGCGGAAACTCAGCGTATCAAAGATGATGTCGATACGGTGAGGTCAGACGTGGCGGAAATGCGCTCAGCTATCTCTTCCCTCAGACGTGGCGAGTTTTTAAGCCTTGCAGTGCTGGCGCCTATAGTAAAAATGCTCAGTCGCGCGTTACAGACTAAGCAGCCATCCTCTTGACGAATCATAAATTTATCCTTCAACAATAGTAGCGCTTATTTCAAGTATCGATTTTCTCTATATTGGATCGTAGTGACCTATATATGATATAGTAATAGTGAATGAGATTAATGGAAGACATAGAAATCAAACTGACGAGCCTTTCCAAAACATCGGGTTGAGCTGCCAAAATAGGTCCGGGTGACCTAAGTAAAGCGCTCTGTGGGCTCGATATCCCTATGGACCCGAATGTACTAACCGGCCTCTACGGATCGGAAGACGCGGGTGTGTACAAATTAAACGAAGAAACAGCGCTAGTTCAAACCATTGATTTCTTTACTCCTATTGTTGATGATCCGCGCATTTTCGGTCGGGCTGCGGCGGCGAATTCATTGAGTGATGTCTACGCGATGGGAGCGCGTCCTGTCACTGCGATGAATGTGGTGTGTTTTCCAATTCGAAAACTGGGAATTGATGTGCTTCGTCAAGTGCTTGAAGGAGGTCTGGATGTGTTGAGGCAAGCTGGTGTTTCCCTCATAGGGGGACACAGCGTCGAAGATGATGAACCTAAGTATGGTATGTCTGTGCTTGGTCTTGTGCACCCTGACAAGATAATGAAGAACTCCTCCCTCAAGCCTGGAGATCAGATTGTCCTGACAAAACCCGTTGGAGCGGGGATAATAGCTACCCTGATCAAGGCCGGTATGGCAACGGAAAAAGTTATGAAACATTTTGAGCAAACCATCTGCGCTCTTAACGATGTTGCTTCCCGGATAGCTTCGAAGTGGAACGTCCGGGCCTGCACTGATGTCACCGGTTTTGGTCTGGCCGGTCACTTGACCGAGATGGCGGTGGCGAGTAAATGCAGAATCCGGATAAGAAGCGATTCAGTTCCTTTGCTCGAGGGAGCAATTGAAACTGCGTCGATGGGATTGGTACCGGCCGGAATGTACGCCAACCGCGACCACTATGGACCATGGGTGAAAACGGATAGCCAGGTATCTGAGACGATCAAGGATCTTATGTTTGATCCCCAAACTTCAGGCGGTTTGCTGCTGGGGGTTGCCGGTCGATCGGCGCGCTCAGTGGTTGATGAACTGAGACTGGCAGGGGTACTGGCAGCTACAATCATCGGGGAC
>DYRE01000081.1 GCA_020718965.1 Desulfomonile tiedjei | reverse complement strand
CACGATAAACCGGCATTGTGGATGGAATGTTCTGGAAGCCATGGATACGGGCAATTTCTTCAACATAATCAATTTCCCTGTCGAGATCCCATCTCCAACTAGGCGAAACGCACTCCAGATCTCTCTCTGGACCGTCAATTTCTCGAACTTGAACACCCAGCTTATCCAAACTGGAACTCATCTCGCCCGGTGTTAGATCCAGACCAAGAGTTGAATTGGTCCGCTTGGTCCTGACTCTCGTGATGTTCCGTCTTATAGGAACTGGATAAATGTCCAGCATGCCCTTCAAAATCTTTGCGTTGGAAAGCCTCTGAATGAGAGCCGAAACTCTGTTGGCCGCCCACGCGCATCCTTCAGGGTCTACTCCTCGCTCAAATCTGAAAGAAGCTTCGGTAGACATTCCCAATGCCTTCGCTGTACGCCGGATCCCGAAGCGTTCAAAACATGCGCTCTCAATCACCACCTGATTCGTCAAGGTTGTGATTTCTGAATTGAGCCCCCCCATGATTCCAGCAAGGGCGACGGATTTTCTTCCGTCCCGAATCATCAGGGAATTTTCAGGAAGTCGCCGTTCAGCGCCATCCAGTGTCTTAAAGACCTCGGAAGGGTCACTCCTTTTGACTACAATCTTATGATTCTCCAGAGACATATAGTCGAACGCGTGTAACGGCTGTCCGCATTCCATAAGCACATAGTTGGTGGCGTCCACCACATTGGAAATCGGCCTGACTCCACACCTCGTCAACCTTAGCCTGATTGGAAACGGCGAGGGTCCGACATGAACATCCTCTATCATTCTAGCAACGTAACGAGGACACAGATCAAAATCAGGAACTTCCGCCTCAAGTTTGTCCTTGATGTCTACAGAAGTCTCTTCAAGTTCAAAATCCCGATTTTTTAAACCGGAGCCGGTGAGAGCGGCGACTTCCCTTGCGACTCCGATCATGGAAAGACAATCTCCTCGATTCGGAGTCACAGACACTTCCAGGATCACATCTTGAATTTCTGGAAATGCTGTTGTGAGAGGAACACCCACGGGAGTGTTTTCATCAAAAATCAGAATTCCAGCGGAATCTTCCCCTAGACCCAGCTCTTTCTCTGAACACAACATCCCCGGAGATTCGATCCCTTTTATAGTCCGCCGACAGACTGTGATTCCTCCAGGCAGGTTTGTTCCCTGTGGAGCATACCCCACTATTTGGCCTTCTCGGGAATTTGGAGCCCCACATACGACTTTCTCAACGAAATCGCCGAGATTTATCTCTGCAATGTTCAAGTTTTCTGAGGAAGGATGCCGGGTTAACCTGTCGATTCTTGCTGTCAGGCAAGTTTTAAGGTCGTCGCCCACGTATGTAAGAGCTTCGACCTCAATTCCTCCCATTGTAAGAACATGCGCCAATTGTTCTGGCTCGATATCAACGTTGACGAACTCTTTCAGCCAATTTAAGCTGACGAGCATGGCGGTTCACCTCTGATGTAGATTATCACACGGCGGTTTGAGGGTTAGGAAAATCGAGGGGGTCCTGTTTGAACAATTACGGCCGCGATCGACATTTTCATGATAACAAAAACTCAAAACTGGTTTAAGAACCTGACATCGTTCTCGTAAAAGAGACGAATGTCTGGTATTCCGTATTTCAACATGGCGACTCTCTCTATCCCCAAGCCAAAAGCAAATCCTGACTGTATTTCTGAATCATAATTTACAAATCCATACAGAGTCGGATCTATCATCCCGGCGCCGAGAATTTCAAGCCATCCAGTGAAAGAACAAGTCCTGCAACCGGACCCCCCGCACATTACGCATTGTATATCAACCTCGGCTGACGGCTCGGTAAAGGGGAAAAAACTCGGTCGGAAACGTAAGCCCAGTTTCTCTCCAAAGTATTCTCTTGTGAAAGCGTACAATATCCCTTTAAGGTCCGCGAACGAGACATCCTTGTCCACCCACAATCCCTCGATCTGCATAAACATCGGAGAATGAGTGACATCGGCGTCTCGACGATAGACCTTCCCAGGGCATACTATCCTGACAGGAGGTCTACATTTCTCCATGGTTCTTATTTGTACCGGAGAAGTATGAGTTCTTAGAAGCAGATTGTCAGAAAAATAAAAAGTGTCCTGCATATCCCGGGCAGGATGATCCTTGGGCATATTGAGAGCTTCAAAGTTGTAGTAGTCTATCTCGACCTCAGGTCCTTCAGCGAGTTGAAACCCAAGCCCAGCGAAAACATCAACCAATTCTTGAGTAACGCGGTTTAAAATATGGGAACGCCCCAGGGGAAAACGCCTTCCCGGAAGCGTAACATCAAAAGATTCTCTCATGATCTGAGAGTGTTCCAGCTCTTCCCTTAAACGCGTCTCTTTCAGATCAAACTCAGCTTCAAGTTCTGCTTTGATCTGGTTGGCAAGTTGACCAAAAGTAGATCGCTCATCAATTGGAAGATCCTTCAATCCTCTCAGAATGGCAGTTAAATCACCCTTACGTCCCAGAATTCTGGAGCGAGAGTCAACTAGAACCTTGATATCAGTAATTTGATTTAACAGATCAATTGTTGAGGATCGAAGTGAATTTAATTGTTCTTTCATGTCCTCGGAGTCCTTCCCAAAGAGGAAATAATATAAAAAGGCACACCCGAATGAAATCCTGACACTGAGTAAATCAAGGGCTGACAAAAAAACGGTCACTTAGACCGCTTTGGGGGGAGAATCCTACCGAAACCTAACAGGCAGGATCCCCTGAATCCATCTCTTAGAGGCTATTCAGACCTGCAATGCCTGTTCAGCCTTACGCACTATTCCGGTGAATACCCCAGGGTCAGAAACAGCCAATTCCGCAAGAATCTTCCTGTCCAAATCCACGCCTGATTTTCTGAGACCCTCGATGAATCTGCTATAAGTTAGCCCGTTGTTTCTACATGCCGCGTTTATTCTAGTAATCCACAAGCCCCTAAATTCCCTCTTGCGAACTTTACGATCTCTATATGCATAACAAAGAGCTCTTTCGAGAGTCTCCTTAGCCTGCTTCAGTGTCCTACTCCTGCCACCGACGTAACCTTTGGCGGCTTTCATGATCTTTTTTCTTCTGGCCCGACTTGCGGGAGAACATCTAACTCTGGGCATAATAAACTCCTTAAACTGTTAGACTCAAAAAATATA
This sequence comes from Desulfomonile tiedjei, assembly GCA_020718965.1. Classification (GTDB taxonomy): domain Bacteria; phylum Desulfobacterota; class Desulfomonilia; order Desulfomonilales; family Desulfomonilaceae; genus CAJBEZ01. The sequence continues at coordinate 5,581 of DYRE01000081.1, read as the reverse complement.
TTTTCGATGTCCCGTAAATTTTCTAATCATGGCTTATAACGCGTCCGTGACAAAAACGCGCCTCACCGGGATTATCCATAAGGCAACAATCTCCTGATCTGGGCCACGTCCTCCGGACTGATAAAGCAAGACTGCCTAAGCCCTCTTTTCCTCTTGGTTGTCTTCGAAGTCAGGATATGGCTATGATAGGCTTTTTTTCTCTTAATTCCCCCACTTTTAAGAACCGTGAACCTTTTTGCCGCTCCACGGCAGGATTTCATTTTTGGCATAATTATCTCTCCTATGAATTGGCTTCCCGAAACATCCGTTGAACTCGCAACGTTTAGCCCTCTCGTATGATCCGTTGCCGGTTGCAATACTAATCCGACACTAGCGCGTTATTAACTTTGCACTCTGTGTAATCACGAATGTCCGGAAATTGGCCTCGTCTTTCTCTGTGTAAAATGGCTCTGAAATAGTTTCAGCAGAAATTTTAACTTCCAGAACCGTTATAAGGCATTACATAATTTGAAACACCTTTAAACTTCTCTTTATATCTTATTGAGTCAAAGGAAACAATTTTTTTGTTAACTATCGATTCATTATATGACATCAGGTCTTACCGATGATAACAATGCCAACCGAATCTGGTTGACATCAAGTCTTGAGAGACATCCCATCAAGCATTACATTGATTGATGTGTAGTTGGCTACTGATAGGCGGGTTCGTAATTGATAATTTTGGTCTAGTGACGATTCTGGATCAAATTTCCGAGCAATTTATAAGCCACTCGAATCTTTTGTAACAACTAGTTGTCTTATATTTTAAAAGTCCACGCTACTCTCAGGCAGACGCTGCCTTCGATGACATGGTCATGTTGAAGGCCATTTAGACCCAACTAAGTTCTCACTCAGATTCTAAATGTTTTGGAAATTTTAGTTTGCGTATTGTCAGACTTTTAAGCCTGTTTCAAATTTTTTGATGGGCTGGTTCAAAGTCGTGGAACTAATTTGTCGAATAAGGAGGAAATGTTTTGGAAAGATGTAAGACCTGTGGAAGAGAGTATTCTGCAAACCAGACGATGACCTACTCGGTGTACGGTTATTGCTCCTGGGAATGCTTGATGAACAAAAGAGGTGGACGACCGGCGAATTCAAACCGTAATCAGAAAAAATCCAATTTGAATAGGAATTCGGGCCAGAATCGATCTAAATGGGCATAATCTTGGTGTTCATCTAGGTCATACTACTTATATATGGTTCCAGGCGGTTCCGTGGTAAGTCTCAGTCGATGCCTTGTCTTTTCACCCTTGGTAAATATTGGTCAAGTCTGCATTCAGTATCCACTAAATAGTAAGTGTGTTCACTATTCTGCTTATAAACCAATGACCACAGAGACTCAGATCTGTTAACACCCCGTCAACGTTCGCGAATACACCCGTGCGATAGTCCTACGTCCAGATCCTGAATCGCTTAGCTGGTTCTTGCCTTGAATTGGCAGGTGTGAGATCTTTTAACACTTGAAGATTGCCTTATTGGCCACTTGAGTGATAAATGCGCTTTTTATGAGCAATATCTGTTGTTCTGGAGACCTCTAACATGAACGAAACAGCTTATCTCGAAATCTTAAATACCATTGAGAAAACATACAGGCAACTCGCAATCCTAGCCTTGGAGGAGAGCATGGGCTACTCCTTGGGCCAAACTTTTTCAGACATTGTGCCGGAGGATTCTATACTGGTCGACGTAGGAATCTTGAACGAATTGAAGGACATGGCCTGCAGTGAAAATAATGATGAAAAACGAGAGCGCATTGAACGCGCTTTGATGGCATGTATGGACCTTACACTGGAACGCGAGAACTCCTCTTTATCCGACATGCTAAGGTTCTACATGGACAAGGGAAGGATGGTCGTCCAGGGGGAAAAAATTCCCGCTCTGGAAATTGTGCCGTGGTTGCAAAAACAGGATAATTATCAACTTCGTGAAGATATGACATCTGAACTGGGTATTTTTTCACGAGCCATACTGAATCCGATTTTCCTAAGTCTCCTGGATGTAACACAAAAGACTGTCACAGAAAAATTCGGTTTTTCTGGTTATTCAGAATACGTTCAATTTAGGAGAATTTGCTCCTTCGAAGACTGGCAAACCGTTTTTATAGATTACCTGTCATCTACGGACAAAGTTTATTTTCAAAAGACCTCGACCTGGGTTGAAAAAAAACTTGGAAACGATTTAGAAAACGTCAACAGAAGCCACGCCTTTCGTCTGATGAGAATTGACGCATATGACAAATATTTTCCTGGTTCGGCCATGAAAGAGATTGTTGGTAAGACAATGGAAGGGCTAGGTCTTGATTTAAAAAAACGAAAAGACATCATAGTTGACATAAAAAACGATCACAGGCGGAATGCCGATGCGATATGCATACCAGTAGACATACCCGGTGAAGTTCGTGTTCTTCTAAAGCCGATTGGTGGTTTGATAGATCTGGAGGCGTTGTTACATGAAATGGGACACGCCTATTTTGTTAGTGGTTTCGCCCCCTCAACTCCGGTAGAATATCGAAGATTGACGAGGTCTCCGGCCTTGGATGAATCTTTCGCGTTTCTTTTTATGCAATTACTGGAAAATCCAAAGTGGCTCACAGATGTAGCCAAATTGGATGTTTCGGATGCCGAAAAACTGACTGAAGAAATGCGGACAAAAAGGCTGCTGCTGATTCGTCGCCACATAGGCAAATTTCTGGCCGAAAAAGATCTTTTTGAGAGCCGGAATTTTAAGGATCCCAGCCCTTACTGCGACTGGATGCGCCGATCCACGGGATTCAAATGTGAGCCGGATGAATACCTTATAGACATGGAATCTGAGTTTTATTCTGCGGAATATGTTTGGGGATGGGCGGGCGCAGAAATTCTCAGACTATATTTGGAAGATTCTTTTGGGGAAAATTGGTATCAAGTTTCAGAAGCGGGTTCTTTTATGGAGAAAATAGCCAGTGAAGGACGCAGAAATTCATTGAAGCAGGTCCTGTTCAAATTCTGTGGATCTGAGCTTACAATGCCCCCGTTCTGAGAAACCTGGCCGGCCAGCCATGTGGTGGAATCCTGAACATCCTGTTGTTGCTAACTTTAGCCACTTCTTTTTAGTGCGGGAGTTAAAAAAGGGAGGATTTCATTGGATCGAACGGTAACAGTTTCCACACAGTCCATACAGCTTGAAGGGGTACGGCTTCAATCCGGTATATATTTGAGCCCATTGATTGTAGCCTATGAAACGTATGGTGAATTGAACGAACGCAAGGATAACGCGGTTCTTGTCTTGCACGCTCTTTCGGGTGACGCTCACGCAGCCGGGTTGGACGCTGATGGAAGGATTGGCTGGTGGGACGGAATGATAGGCCCAGGTAAAGGGATTGACACAACCAAATATTTTGTGATCTGTTCCAACTGTCTTGGCGGATGCAAAGGAACTACGGGACCTACCAGCGTCAATCCTGACACTGGCAAACCATATGGGCGAACCTTTCCCCAGATCACCATAAGAGATATGGTCAATGTCCAGGTCATGCTCATTGAAAAATTGGGAATCTCAAAACTTCATTCGGTCATAGGTGGATCAATGGGTGGCATGCAAGCTCTTGAATGGGCATGCGGTTACGGAGATAAATTGAAGTCCGCGGTCGTGATTGCGGCTACAGCTCGTCTCTCTCCACAGGGCATTGCGTTCAACTGGGTAAGTCGAAACGCCATATATTGTGATCCAGCCTCTCCGGCAAAATCCGACGACCTGAACAGTGGTTTTTATAAACCGGGGCGTGGCTTGGCCGTGGCAAGGATGATTGGGCATATCACCTATCTCTCAGAAGAGACAATGCAGGCAAAATTTGGAAGAAAAAGAAAACTACGTGACATGGACGGGACGACCTACAGCCTCGGAGAAAACCAGGGTATTGGAGGAGAATTTGAAATCGAATCCTATCTTCAGCATAAAGGCAGCTCTTTCATGGCAAGATTCGACGAAGATTCATATATAATTATAACCAAGGCCATTGATTATTTTGACCTCGTGAGGGAGTATGGCGATTTGGCGTCCGCTTTCAAAGAAATAAAGGGTAAAATGATGATTGTGTCATTTACTTCAGACTGGCTTTATCCTACATCGATGTCACTGGATATAGTGCGAGCCTTACAGGCTTCCAAGAAACATGTTTCTTTTGTAGAGATGGATTTGCCATATGGACATGACTCTTTCCTGGTTCCTCAGGGAATGCCTAACATGACAAGAATTGTGAAAGGTTTCTTAAAGGGTGTCTGACCAGACGCAAGAGATTCGTACCCCTTTCCATGAGTTCGAGGCCGGATTCAACATCATAATTGATTTGATAACTCCGGGCACAAGGGTCCTAGACCTCGGATGCGGTTCGGGAACTTTGTTAGCCCGGTTGCGTGATGAAAAAGACGTTGAAGGCTGTGGAGTCGAACTCGATCAGGAAAAGGTTATGCGCTGTACCGAAAGAGGCATCAGGGTCATGACCCTTGATTTGGATTATGGTCTTGAGGGATTTCCAGACTTGAGCTACGAGTATGTGGTACTGAGTAGAACAGTTCAGCAATTGGCCAGACCCGAGCATCTCGTTCGTGAAATGTTGAGGGTGGGTTCCAAATCCATAATTGCATTCCCCAATTTTGGTCAGTGGAAGATAAGGCTTGAGTATCTTTTGACAGGAAGGACTCCGCTGGTTCGGACTTTTCCTCTGCCATGGTACAGTTCACCAGACATTCACAGAATAACAATTCAAGATTTCAGGCATTTCGTATGTGACATTGGCGGAAAAATCGAAAGAGAATTTTTCATTATCAAGAACGAGCCTAAACCCCGACTTTTCTTCCCAAATCTTAGGGCTGATTGGGGCTGTGTTCAGATCTCAGCTCAGCATTCCAGCCTCTAGCTCTGACCTGACTTGAATAGCTAAATTACCCGCCTCAAATGACTCAGATTCAATATCCATGTCCAGCTTCCTGCTCTGTTAAAACGATTTAAGATTGTGCTTGACCTACAATCTGTTCGTGAAATAGAATAAGGAGTTTATGTCAAGAGTTGATCTAAAGACCCGCCCACGGGCTAGGATTTCGTCATGATTAATTTGATCAAAGGCTTTCATGATATCTTGCCTGATCAATCCCTGAAGTGGGCTTTTATCGTCAACAAAGCTAGAAACTGTCTAGAACGGTTCGGATTTCGCGAGATTGTCACTCCAATTATGGAAAAAACCGAACTTTTTCAGCGAGGGATCGGTCAGACAACTGACATAGTCGAAAAAGAAATGTACACGTTTGAAGACATCGGCTCTGAGTCACTTAGTTTGCGTCCTGAAGCAACCGCTGGAATATTGCGGGCGGTTGTTGAACATTCGATGCTGAGGCGTGAGCCGGTTCTGAAACTCTTCACCATCGGACCAATGTTTCGTAGGGAAAGACCATCCAAGGGAAGATTCAGGCAGTTTTTTCAGATCAACGCCGAGACTATGGGTGATGATTCCCCGCTGACAGACGCTGAAACGATTTTGGCCTCGCACACTCTTCTCACGGACCTTGGT
>DYRE01000453.1 GCA_020718965.1 Desulfomonile tiedjei | reverse complement strand
TATATCTTATGCTGCAGCAGGAGGTGAGAGTTGGAACAATTTGAGGGAATCGAAAGCTATACGGTTAAGCATCTTCCCATAGTGAAGGCTTACTCAGATAAGCTTGGTCTTGTCGAACTGATCAACCATCTTGTTCCAAGCGAGATGGACTTACAGCCAGGGGTGTATTTCCTGGGAATGGTTCTGGATACCCTTTCTGGCAGGAATCCTTTGTATCGACTGGAGCAGTTTTTTGAAGACCAGGACACTGAACTGCTGCTGGGCAAGGAGGTAGACGCCAAGAGGTTTAATGATGTTAATGTAGGGCGTTTTATTGACAAAGTTTTTGATATTGGCGCGGTCAAAATCTTTAAAGAGATCTCCATGCGGGCGGTATCAAGATTTGGATTGAATTGCCGGCACGTTCACTTTGATACGACCTCCAGGAGTGTCTATGGGGACTACGAACCAGATGGAAGCGATCCATTTGAGATCACCTATGGTCACAGCAAGGACCACCGGCCTGATTTGAAGCAATTTTTGATTTCCATGTTATGTGTAGATCGTAATGTGCCGATTTTCGGCAAGATAGAAGATGGAAACGCATCCGATAAGCGTGTGAACAATGATGTCCTATCGGAAATTTCAAAATACATGGCCGTCCACGGTCTTGGTAGTGGAGCATTCATTTATATTGCTGATTCGGCAGTGATAACAAAGAGGAATTTAAAAACGATAGGAAAAGACGTTTTGTTCATTTCCCGACTTCCGGCTACTTTCAATGACTGTGATCGGGCAATTAAGGAAGCTGTTTTGAAGGATGAATGGGAAGACATTGGCGTCATCGCGGAAACAGAGCCAACTGAAAAGCGGCCTGCTGCGTACTATAAATCTTATGAAACGGAAGTGACGCTTTACGGTGAAAGCTATCGAGCGGTGGTGATTCACTCTAGCGCTCATGATAGGCGCCGTCAAAAACGTATCGAGCGTAGATTGGTTGAAGAAAAGAAAGCATTAACTAAAAAGTGTAAGGAGGCCGTGAAAGCTGAGTATTTTTGCAGGGAAGATGCTGAAGCTGCAGCGAATAAGTTATCGGAAGAAACCTGCACTTACTATGAACTCAGGACCCGGATTGAAGAAAAGGCAATTTATGGCAAAGGTCGTCCCAGAAATGACGGGCCTCGGGAAATTCAGGAAATGCGGTATCTGGTTTTAGCCGATATTTTAGAAAATAAGGTTGCTGTGTCAGCTTTTCGAAAGGAAGCTGGGTGTTTCGTTCTGATTACAAATGTTTCCAGGGAAACTCGAGAGGACCAGATAGGGTATGATTCCAAAGCGATCTTGAAGACATACAAAGAGCAGTATGGTATCGAGCAGGATTTTGGGTTCCTGAAAGACCCGGTTATTGTCAACAGCGTTTTCCTCAAAAAGCCAAAACGAATTGAAGTTCTTGGCCTTATCCTGCTTACATCGCTGCTTGTCTGGCGGCTCATGGAACGTTCAATGCGTCAATATGTGGATCAGACAGGGAAAAAGCTCCCGGGATGGGACCACAAACCCACTGACCGTCCTACCTCTTTCATGATGACCACAAAATTTATGGGCATTACGGTCATTAAAATCGGCAAGGAACGCCGTCTGAGCAAACCGCTTCATTCTGACCAGAAGGCCTTCTTATTGGCCCTGGGGATCGACCCTTCGTGGCTTATCAAGCCGCAGTCCGGTTAGAAGAGCACGAAAACTCGTAAAAAAGGACGTCCAAAAAAATGGGGTTGCAGAGCAAAAGAGGGTGAGGAAAGTAAGT
>DYRE01000080.1 GCA_020718965.1 Desulfomonile tiedjei | reverse complement strand
GGAGCTCAGGTAGCTTACCCGGACAAAATTGTAATAGATATAGCGGGAGATGGCTCAATTCAAATGAATATTCAGGAGCTTGCAACGGTAGTTCAGTACGGGCTGCCCGTCAAAATCGCCATTTTAAATAACGGTTACCTGGGCATGGTTCGTCAGTGGCAAGAACGTTTTTATAATAAGGTATATTCTCATACAGACATCACGGTAGCCCCGGATTTTGTGAAATTAGCCGAGGCCTACGGCGCTGTTGGGTTGAGAGCTACGAAATCGGCCGAGGTAGAAAAAGTAATTGAAAAAGCCATTAAAACAAGCGGTCCGGTAATAATCGATTTTGTCATAGACCGTGATGAAGGCGTTTATCCTATGGTTCCTGCTGGAGCCCCAATAAAAGAAATGATTTTGGTCTAAATGGAAAACAGAAAAGTAATTTCCGCAATAGTAGAAAATAAGCCAGGGGTACTCGCTCGCGTGGCGGGGATGTTCTCGGGTAGAAGTTTCAACATTGATTCCCTGAGTGTGGCGCCTACCGTGGATCCAGGTCTATCGCAAATGACGATAGTCACACATGGTAATGAGGCTGTTTTCGAACAAATAATCAAACAGCTTCGAAAATTGATAAACATATCCAAAGTCCAGGACTTGACGAGGGGCGATTATGTTGATCGGGAACTGGTTTTGGTCAAAGTTAAAGCTACGTCTGCAAAAAGAGCGGAAGCCCTCAGAATAGTAGAAATATTTAGAGCCAGAATTATAGATGTGGCTATGGACAACCTTACGATTCAAGTGACTGGATCACAGGGAAAAATCGACGCGATTCTTGAACTCCTCTCATCTTTGGGAATATTGGAGGTTATAAGGACTGGCGCCGTGGCGATTCCTCGGGGCCGTAAGGTTTCCAGGACTGGAGAGGTCGGAGATTGATTTCAGGAACAGGCCATACCGAATTAATCGCCCGCGAAGGCTTAACCATAATTTTAGGCGCCACTGCGCTTTTTCTTTTGACCTGGTGGTTCAATTATTATTGGCTATCATTTTTTCTTTTGATCTGTACTCTAGCCATAGCCCTATTCTTTCGCAATCCTGAACGACAGACTCCTAGTGATAATAGAGTGGTAGTTTCTGCGGCTGACGGTTTAATAATGGAAATTTCCGAAAATTCAACAGGTCGGGTTCTTGGCGACTCGGATCTAACAAGAATTAGTGTTTTCATGTCTGTTTTTAATGTTCATGTCAACAGATGGCCATTCTCCGGTAGGGTAAAAACAATCTCCCACAAACCAGGGAAATTTCTTGACGCCAGGGACCCTGATTCCTCAATGCTCAATGAGAGTAATTCGATAATTCTGGACACTGGCGCTGGTGAAATGGAAATTGTGCAAATAGCCGGAAAAATTGCGAGACGTATAGTCTGGTGGGTTAGGGAAAACGATTCCGCCAAAAAAGGGGAACGTTTTGGACTTATAAAATTTGGGTCCAGAGTTGACATCTATCTTCCGAGAAATTTTACGGTGTGCGCTGAGGTAGGATCAAAAGTTACCGCCGGCGTCACGGTACTGGCCAAATTGACCCCATAGCGGCCGCCTTCCAAAAATCTGTCCCGTTAATGTTTGTCTATTTGTCTACTAAGTTGTAAAATATAAACCAGCTACTGACTGAAGTTTCACATTTTTGGCAACCAAAGGAACTAAAACGATGGCTTCCGAATCCAGCCAGAAGAGATCGATTCTTAGGCCCAGAAGAATCTACGAAAATCCGGAAGACGCTCTCAATGCGTGGCAGAGAAAACGGAACAGAATAAATAAGATGAAGAAAGGGATTTTTATCCTTCCTTCTCTCCTTACTTTAACAAGTATATTTTTCAGTTTTTACGCGTTGATTTTGGCAATCAAAGGTCAGTTTTTGTGGTCCGGGGTTCTTATTCTTGTGGCAGGCTTTTTCGATGGTATCGACGGCAAGGTCGCAAGACTTACTAAAACCAGCACCAAATTTGGAATAGAACTTGATTCTCTTGCTGATGTGATTTCATTCGGAGTCGCTCCGGCATTGCTGTTTTACACTTGGGCTCTTGAGCCTTACGGACGGCTGGGCTGGGTTGTTTCTTTTGTCTATGTTGCCTGCGGAGCTTTAAGGTTGGCTCGTTTTAATGTTCAGAATAACGTGATTGACCCGAAACGCTTCAACGGCCTTCCAATTCCTGCAGCGGCCGGAATGCTGGCCACAGCAGTTATTTTCTTTGAGCATCTGGATATCAAACCAGATAATTATTCAGTATTCCTGTTAATTCTTACTGCGTTACTCTCGTTTTTAATGGTTAGTTCAGTAAAGTTTCACGCTTTCAAGGATCTGACGATAGTTCGTGAAAAACCCTTCAGTTCGACTGTTGGGTTTGTTTTCCTAATATCATTGATAGCCGTGGCGCCTTTTGTGGTTCCTTTTTTTATATGCGCCGCTTACGTGGTATCTGGGCCCATAATGACCTGTGTTCTTTATTTTAGAGCTAGAAAAACAGTAAAGTCTCCTCCCGTCAGAGGGTCGGTCACCAATCTCCCACAGGGCGCTGTTGACGAAGAAAACCAATGACGGTACCCGGATCAAAGAACGGCGCAAGCATACCAGGGTCCCGGAGGGTGAACTTTTTTCTAACTCTGATTTTTTGATCTTATAAATTCAAGACATTAACCTGCTAGGCTCCAGCAACATGGATTAATAGGGAATCCTGTGCGATTCAGGAACGGACCCGCCGCTGTAACCGGTTACGAAAGTCGCAACAATGCCACTGGGAGTTATCAACCCCTGGGAAGGCGCGGCAATTAGGAAGACCCGGAAGCCAGAAAACCTGCCTAACAGTGCAGTTAATCAGCGAGGGCAGTGGAATGCGCCGCTGGATTCAACCGAGGTAAAAAAGGGAACCCCGGACATGCAGTTGTCCAGGGTTTTTTATTTTGCAACACCAAATCGCTTCAATGGAAAATATCTCTGGTACTGGTTTGGAACATAACTACCAACATGAAAAAAGGCGCTTTGCAGCCTCCACGATAATTCTGATGGCAGCAGCCGTGACCTCGGTGATTCTCGCGTGTTCAATAGGTCGAATAGAAATTCCTTTCTCTGTAATGCTTAAAAGTTTGGCCTCAGGATTTGGTTTGATTCATGACGAAACATTGGATCCAATCCATAGAGCTATCATCTTTGATATCCGGTTAAGTAGGGTGTGTTTGTCAGCCATGGTCGGGTTAGCCCTGGCAGTATCAGGCGCAGCCTTTCAGGGGATTTTACGGAATCCTCTCGCAGACCCTTTCACAATAGGAGTATCCGCAGGAGGGGCCTTTGGCGCGGCGTTGATAATATTTCTTGGTCTCGGGTCAAAAACTTCTCTAGGATTGGGAATCATCCCTTTGGCGGCGCTTGTGGGAGCGCTTTCTGCTCTTGCCGCTGTGATAACCCTTGCCAGAGTAGATGGTATCTTGCGCAGGGATACAATGGTTCTCGCAGGAATAGTGGTCGCAACTTTCCTCGGCGCTTTGGTGTCATTGTTAAAGTCTCTGGACGAGGAATCTGTGGCGAGTATAGTCTTCTGGGTTATGGGAAGCTTTCAGGGGAGGGGCTGGTCACACGCCATATTTGCTTTTCCTTATCTGATCCTGGGATTTATTCTGGTCGTGACGTACAGTCGGGAAATAGACCTTATGTCATTGGGTGATTTTCCGGCTCGCCATCTTGGAGTCGATACGAATAGGGCTCGAGCGATGGTATTAATAGGCGCCAGCTTGCTAACGGCCGCCGCTGTTTCCGTTTCCGGCGTTATAGGTTTTGTCGGTCTGGTAGCGCCACATCTGGTAAGAATGACTATTGGTCCAAATCATTCAAGGCTCTTCATTCTGTCGGGATTGTTGGGAATGATCGTTATGATCTGGTCGGATGTTGCGGCCAGAATTATTCTGCCAGAGGGAGAGGAGTTACCGGTAGGGGTAATCACAGCGCTCATAGGGGGACCATTCTTTTGCGTTTTGTTGAAGGGCGCAAAGACAGGAACGGGTTTTGATTGAAATTATTAACATCTTTGCGGGCTATCAGGATCAAGAAGTCCTGAAAGGAATTTCGCTGAAAATAATTCATAACGAGATGATAGGAATTCTTGGTCCTAACGGAAGCGGAAAAACCACCTTGATAATGGCTCTGACAGGCGTTGTCCCGATTAAATCCGGACAAATTCTGCTCGATGGAAAACCGATCCGAACTTATCCGACCAGACAGGTGGCGAAAAGAGTAGCTTGCGTTCCTCAAAAATCTGAGTTTTCATTTGATTTTTCAAACCTTTCGATAGTTCTCATGGGACGTTATCCATATTTGGATTCCTGGGCCGATTATACAAGACAAGATCGTGAATTGGCTGAAGACGCGATGCGCCAAACAGGCATCATGAAACTGGCTCAAAAGTCAGTAAAGCAAGTATCCGGCGGAGAAGCCCAGCTTGTAACTATAGCTCGCGCTATTGCGCAGACAACGGAGATTCTGGTTCTGGACGAAGCGACTTCCAATTTAGACGCAGCGAAAAAAATACAGGTTTTTGATTTGCTGACAAAAAAAAATAGCGAGGGGGCTACTGTAATATGTGTATTACACGATCTCAATCTTGCCGCTTTGTACTGCAGACGTCTAATTTTTTTGAAAAATGGGAAAGTTGTTATTGATGGCCAAACTGAAGATGTTTTCAAGGATTGTATTCTCAGCGAAATTTATGAGACTGACATACGGGTTTCTAAACACCCTGTCACTGGAACGCCTCAAGCCCATTTTGTTCCTCACTGTAATGCTGTCGGCTCAGGGGGGGGGCTTCGGCGAACCGGTTTTTGCAAAGTCGATAAGTGTGACGGATGACCTGAATCGTAAAGTCACCGTCACAAAGCCTGCTGAAAGACTTATAGCGCTTTATGGGGCCTACAATGAAATTCTGGTGGACATGGGTTTGGAGCGAAAGTTGATAGCAAGGACCAGCGCAGACAAAACACCTGAATCAATGCTCGCTAAACCAAGTATAGGGACTCACATGCGGCCAAATGTTGAGTTAATAATGGGACTAAAACCAGACCTGATAATCCAGAATGCCGGGAGAAAAGACGCTCTGGTTCCAGTCAGGCAACTCATATCCCAAGGACTTCCAGTAGCTGTCTTTAACACTAACAGCTTTGCCGACCTCTTTTCCGTAATAGAACGTCTGGCCATTTTGACCGGATCGGAAGAAAGAGGCGCAAGATTGATCTGCAATTTAAAACAAAAGCTTGATTTGGTTGCGAACACAATTTCCGCTACAAAGAAAAGGCCTTCGGTACTATTTGAAGTTCGTTATCCAGATATATTGCTTGCAGGCCAGGACTCAATAGTCAATGAAGTAATTAAACTGGCCGGGGGCAGGAACAGTCTTACAAGTAAGAAAAAATTTCTGCGATCAAACATTGAAGAAATTCTGCGCTTGAACCCTGATTTCTACATAGTTCAACGAGGACCGATGAATCGTGATCCGGGACTCATTGAACAAAGACCTCACTATTACCAATTGGACGCTATAAAAAACCAGCGTTTCTTTATTGTTGAAGAGCAGGTTTTCTCCAGACCAGGGCCTCGATCTGTCACAGCCGTGGAGGATCTTTCCAGGAAGCTGCACCCGGAACAGTGGAAGCTTCAGAAAAGGCTTGGGAAAGAGATTCTTGATTCGAGCCACACAGGAAAATAAAAAAGCAGGGACAATAGTATGTCTAGAAAAGAAGGAAAGCTTTACGGAATTGGTGTAGGGCCGGGAGATCCCGATCTGATCACAATAAAAGCCGTAAGAATATTAAAAAGCGTATCAGTGATTTTCGCAGCTTCTTCCACAAAAAATGACTACAGCCTGGCAAGAAACATCATAAGTAAGCATGCGCCTGAAGCGAAAGTCGAAACGCTTCCGTTCCCAATGGACAATGACAGGGTTGTATTACAAAAGGCCTGGGAGGAAAATGCGAAAATAGTGCTTAAAGCTCTTTCTGATAGGGGTGATGTCGCCTTTGTCACACTTGGCGATCCAATGACATATTCAACGTTTTCATATCTGTTAAAAACAGTTCGCAGTATTGAATCTCAAACCAAGGTTGAAATCATTCCAGGCATCACCTCGTATCAGGCGGCGGCTTCTGTGGCGAATATCCCTCTAGTCCATGGCGATCAGTCATTGGTAGTCGTTTCCGGCGCCAAAGGCGGCGCCAAACTGCCACAAACTTTGAAGATAGTCGACAACGTAGTTATTTTAAAAACTTATAAATACTTTGATCAAATTTACGAAACACTAGAAGACCTCGATCTCCTGGATCAATCTACATTCTTTTCAAGGCTAGGTTTGCCGGGTGAAGAAATTATCCGAAATGTTACCACCTTAAAAAGCGCAACCCCGTCCTACCTTTCTCTCATCATTGTAAACAGGAAAACCAACGAGAATCAGGAAAACAAATAAAATTAGCGCTGTTCTCCCAAAAAGCCTGCCGTGAATTGCATTTTTCTGTCTAAACAGTAAACTGACAGTTTGAATTTTGTCATGAAGTTACTAAAAATCAACTGGAGGCTGGTTTCAAAACTTTCCTGGTCTGTAGCAAATTGGATTTCTGGAAGTTGAGACAGCATTAAAAATTGATCAAACACAAGCGGAGGATAAATGGATAATCGAGTTTTGATCTTTGACACAACCCTGAGAGATGGCGAACAATCTCCAGGGGCTACTATGAACCAGCACGAGAAATTGCAGTTGGCCAGACAGCTTGAAAGACTTGGGGTGGATATAATTGAAGCAGGATTTCCCGCAAGCTCAGGGGGAGACAAGGAAGCTGTAAGCCGAATCGCATCCGAAATCAAACAGTCCAGAGTGGTAAGCTTGGCCCGTTCGTTAGCGGAGGATATAGAAACTTCATGGTCTGCCGTGGAAAAAGCCGCCAAAGCCGGAATACACACCTTTATCGCTACCAGTGACATCCATCTGAAGCACAAACTAAGAATGAGCAGGGAAGAAGTAATTGATCGAGCGGGAAAAGCGGTAAGGTTGGCAAAATCATTAAGCGATTGGGTCGAGTTTTCCTGTGAAGACGCCACTCGAAGTGACAGGGATTTTCTTTGCAAGGTAGTCGAAACCGCTATTCGCGAGGGGGCGGGAACCATAAATATTCCGGACACTGTGGGGTATTCATATCCGTCAGAAATATATGATTTGATAAAATACATCAAAGACAATGTTACTGGAGTCGAAAACATCATTCTGTCAACACATTGCCACGATGACCTTGGTTTAGCTGTAGCGAATTCATTGGCGGCTGTAGAGGCGGGGGCGCGACAGGTCGAATGCACAATTAACGGAATAGGTGAAAGGGCTGGAAACGCCTCTCTGGAAGAGATTGTTATGGCCCTTAGGACACGGAAAGACCATTTTAAGCTCACGACTGGAATTGTCACCGAGCAGATTTTCCATACAAGTCGGCTGGTAACAGCTATAACCGGAATACCAGTGCAGCCTAATAAGGCGATTGTTGGAGCTAACGCATTTTCGCACGAATCGGGAATACATCAGGACGGTGTCATAAAAGAGCGATCCACTTACGAAATTATGGATCCTGAATCAGTAGGGGTGTCAAAGTCTTCTCTGATTCTAGGAAAACACTCAGGTCGCCATGCTTTTCGTGAAAGAATGCAGGCACTGGGTTATTCATTAACAGAAGAAGAAGTCAATCTTACTTTTAAACGTTTCAAAGAATTGGCGGACCGGAAAAAAACGATTTATGACGAAGATCTTGAGGCAATTGTAGCCGAGGAGGTTCTTCGAACCACCGAAACCTATAAATTACTATCGGTAACCATTATGGCGGGATCACACGTGGTACCGACCGCCACCGTCAGGATGACAGTAGAAGGGGAAGAACGTCACGGCGCGGAACTGGGGAACGGTCCCGTAGACGCAACGTATAACGCGATATTGAAACTCACAGACAGGAGACCGAAATTACTGCGCTTTGCGATAAGTGGCATTACAGGTGGAACAGACGCTCTTGGGGAAGCTTCGATCCGACTGGAAGAGGACGGCAACGTGGCTGTTGGTAAAGGCGCTCACGAAGATATTCTGGTGGCGTCGGCCAAGGCCATGGTAAACGCGTTGAATCGTTTGGCGTACATGTCGAAGCGGCCACAGGCGGCGAATCGGCTTTAGCCGGGGTGTCCGCGTCAGTTTGAGTATATCGTGCTATCTATATAAAATCTCAAAAAAAATATTGCTTTGAAATCGACCCTACTACATAATAGTGAAGCTTACCTTTTAAAAACCCTATTCTAGGGGAGAGCTAAATATCGGGCAGTTTTGGACCGTAGCATAAACAATATCGCGATCAAAAAGAGAGGAGTCCGGAGTATGGCAGGTGAACACTTCGAAGAGAAGGAAAGGTTTGATGGCAAGAAGGTGAAGATTCTGGTTCCAGAGTATGTAACGGGACCGGACGAAGACAGCTATCAATGGCGTAAAAACATCACATACGTCAACATGGACCAACAAAGTGACCCTATAAAAAAATATCTGACTACTGCAGAAAGATACTTCTATTCGAAAGATTGGTTTGGCAGCGAGAAGAGAAAAAATCCCGCCTGAAAATCCATCTGGGTTGTTACATAACATTTTGATTCCAAACAAACTGAAGAAGGTGTCAGATGGCTGAACTGCCGAAAATGAAGTATTCGGGTAAGATACGCGA
>DYRE01000452.1 GCA_020718965.1 Desulfomonile tiedjei | reverse complement strand
GTTGGCGCCGATCCCGGATCCAAGCTGCTCAAGGCTCGTGAACTGCGGGTGAAAGTAATTACCGAAGAGGAATTCAACAAGATGGTTGGTTTGTCAGGGTAGTCGTCGAATTCTTACGGTCGCTTGGAATCTTTATGATAGTGAATTATAGTTAGGGCCTAATTTGTTAGATTTTTCTGGTATTGCCATGACACACACGATAAGACGCAGAGTCATAGTACGGGGAAGAGTTCAGGGAGTGGCCTTCCGCGCCTATGCAAGGTCGGCTGCCCGTAAGGCGCTGGTTACCGGGTGGGTCAGAAACCTGGCGGACGGTTCTGTAGAAGCTGTGATGGAAGGAACACCGGACACGGTAAATTTTATGATTGCATGGTTTAGGAAGGGGTCTCCTCACAGCAGGGTCGATGAAATCAAAATCTACGAAGAAAAACCGTCTGGGGAATTTCCTCAATTCGAGATAACCTTCGACGGACCGGGATTCTGGAATGGTCGTTAAATTATTTGGCCTTGTATCCGTTTTCTTTTGGGCCCTGGCAACCTGCTGCTTTCTTTCTGGTCACGCGAGCTCTTCAATGCACTGTCCTTCTATAATTGTTGATCTATATCTTGGGGAGCCGGTTTCCCTTGATGTCGCTCTCGATGATATGGCCAATTCCGGCATAGTTTATGTTGGCGAATACCACACTATCCCGTGTCATCACCAGTTACATGCCGACATCATGAAGGGGCTTGTCCAACGCAATGGTATTTCAGGCTTGGCTATGGAGATGTTTACGTGGGTGCAACAACCTATAGTCGACCAATGGCTTGAATCGGATGATTCAGTCTCCGTTTTGCTCCAGAAACTTGGATCTGGAGCCTGGACGAATCTTAAAGACTATGAGGCGGTTTTGTTAATGGCGCGTGACCTGAGGATTCCTGTAATTTGCCTGAACGCGCCCGAAAACATAGTAAGAAAGGTTTCGAGAAAAGGAGTTGATTCTCTTTCAGATACAGAGAGAGATCTTCTCCCGAAAGACATTGAACCTATTGATCCGGATTACGCGCGTCTGCTCAATCTGAAGCTTAGGGTCCATCGGGCGTTTGAAGGCAAAAGCCTTAAGAGGATCATTTACTCTCAGGCATTGAGAGACGCTGTCATGGCGTCAAATATAATCAGTTTTATGAAAAGACATCCCCAGTCTGGCAAGTCTCTGATGGTGATAGCGGGAAATGGGCACATCAACTATGGTTTTGGAGTTCCAGATAGGGTTAGACGGAACGTGGAAACGTCCTTCAGGATCATACTGCCCTCGGAAAGCGGCGAGCTTCAGCTTTCTGAGGCCGAAAAGCAGCAGGCTATTGACATAGATATTTCTCATAAAGACGTTAAATTTATTGGTAGGCCCATAGCGGATTATCTTAGCGTTTTCCCTGTTAGGCCAGATAATGATCAGACTGGGCCTGAAGCTCCGAACGTTGCGAAAGCTCGGCAGACCAACGCCACAGATTCAAGGAGATAAAATGATGGAAAATGTTGATACTGAGGTCCTTCCCAAGCTTCTGACTACGGCGATTGGGAGTCTACCGCACCTGGACGCCGGATCTGCGGTTGAGCTAATACTCAAGTCTCTTAGTGTGGCCCCGCATTTGCCTCAGCTATCCCGACTTGACCCGCGAGAGCAAATGTGGATTCAGTTTTCGGAAGGGCTTCCAGGATTTCAGGTAGATCTTGATAAACTCAAATACTATTTTCAGACATCTGAAGAATATTCAGTTCTGGTAGAAAAATTTTATGAAGATTACATG
>DYRE01000451.1 GCA_020718965.1 Desulfomonile tiedjei | reverse complement strand
GAGGCGAACGTTGAAATGGACGTTAAACGGTGATGATGATGATGATGATGAATGCCTAATTAGAAGCCAATCTAGAGCAGAGACTTTACCCATGGATATATAGTGCCCCGTGTCTGCCTGCCCTATATTAGTAAAAGCGGCTCACTCAGCAATCCCTCAAGGGTTTCGGCCCACCTACATACCATGTATGGACGCCGAGTGCAGTGCCCTGCTGAAGGAGTATGAGGACTCAGGTGATCCGGATGGCCACACGTTTTGTCTGCTAGAATGCGCTAAAACTCACCTACAGCAATCTACAATTTCAAAAATTTTCCGGGGAGTAACCCTCGGACCCCGCTCGGAAGAAAGCGCAGCTCTGCGGGCTGCGGCGAAGGGGGCAGGTTTTGGGAGGGGAAGGTTGGGCGGGGAAGTCTGATGCTGCAACTTACAACTGCACAGATGTGATCCTGATGTTTCAGTACTTTTCTGCTAAAATGCAGTTGATACGTTTTCAAGAAATTGATTCAACATTTTCTGCCCACGAAACCTATGAATTCAGGACACACATACTTATCTTGTCAGAAATGTGCTAAAACTCGCATACAGCTATCTGGGATCCCGGGCGAGGGAAGGGGAGGGAAGGAAAGGGACGGAAGGGAGGGGTGGGTAAGAAAGGGGACGAAGGGATGGGAAGGGAAGAGGAAGGAAACGGTTAGGGAAAGGAAGGCAAGGGAATGGAAGGGTATGATATGAGGAGAGGGAGGAACGGGAGGAAAAGGGAAGGAAGGGAGGGAGAAGGAGAGGGAAGTGGAGGGGGCGCCAAATATATGGTCTGCCCCGGGCGCCGCCAACTCTAGCTACGCCTCTGAATGGTGGCCAAGCAAACTGGAAGTAGTTATAACTTTTAAGTGGAGGGAGATATCCGGAAAATTCTAGCGGCCAAAACAACACTCAAGAAAGTCAGAATTCCTCCTCAGATGACAAGTTTAGCCATTGTAATTTCTGGACATCGCGATCCATTTAAGAATTATAACTACTTCCAGTTTGCTTGGTCGCCATTTCTATATCCGGTGTCACAGTAGAAACACTCCAAACTGTAAGGAGGGTTGGCGCCAGGAAGGGCATCCGGCCGTAAAATGTTCCTTGGTCTTGAGGATAAGGAGCAAATGCCCAAAAACTCAAATTTCTCTTTAAAACCATTAGTGGTAAAAGATGGATATGAGGGGAACCGTCCAACCCGTGCGAGAATGGAAAAATGGATGTAAAACGGAAATGATGATGATGATGAATATCTATATCATTACCTAATTTGAATTCTGTAGCTCAAATGGTTAAAAAGCTATAGCCGGAAGACGAAACGACTTTTCCATTCCAGTGCACTTGTATAAAAAAAAATTACCCCAGGGGATTTTGTCCCAAAATGTGGCCCGAATATTGAGTTTAGCATTTTTGGCCCCACAAGGTACTTCCTTGTGCTAACCCTCATCTTTTGATGTACTGGTAATTTGCATAAAAATCCATTCCCCCAGTCTGATCAAAGAAATAAAAAAGCGAAAAAAAAAATATATACAACTTCATGTGTTGGATATCATTGGAGACCATTCGAGTTAACTGAGGAGTCTAACTAATGGCTACCATAGCTAATACTGGACTGATGTGTAACTAATGGCTATCGTAGCTAATACTGGACTGATGTGTATAATGGCTATCGTAGCTAATACTGGACTGATGTGTAACTAATGGCTATCGTAGCTAATACTGGACTGATGTGTATAATGGCTATCGTAGCTAATACTGGACTGATGTGTA
>DYRE01000079.1 GCA_020718965.1 Desulfomonile tiedjei | reverse complement strand
CGTTTCATCAGACTCGTCCTTAATGTCTACCGCCATTTCAGGCAAATACTTTCTCCCTTCAGATGTATTTGCTATGATATTGGATATCGTCTCTGGAGCAATTAAAAATACCGCTTCGACTTTTCCTCTTCCCGGTTTGACAAAATCTATAAATGCCGATTTATCCCAAACGACATAGTCTTCTCCCAAAATATGAATCAACATCAGCATGTAGAAAGGGTCTACCATAGAATATAAAGACCCTCCGAAGTGCGTATCAACATAGTTTCGATTGTAAAACCTCTTCTTCATGTGGACTACAATTTTTGTGAAATCCGGAGCGACCTCACTTACGAATATTCCCGTCCCCCAGTAAGGGGGATAAATATTTAGCAACAGTCTGAACATCCTATGATTCATTAACTCCACACCACCCGATGAATCGTGTGGGCGCTTTCTGGTCGCCCGACTTTTTCAAATCTTGTCATGATGAATTGAATCTCCTTTGACTAAACCATTCATGACCTGATTGCAGCCCTCAGACCAGTATAGAGCAGACTGAGGAGATTTATCAATTATACTCCTGTCGCTTGTGTTGCTGGGGTGAAAATGGCTAATAAATTAAATCCTTGGCTGAAAATACAGAAAAAATGTTCAGACAAATCCGGGCGTAGCATAATGATGCGCCATTCTATGGCTGAGATCAGCACGCTGATTTCATTTTCCAGTGATTTATCTGGAAAAGAAAAACCGCCGAGCGACCGGCGGTTAACCTTCAAAATCATTTATCTTTTATGGTGGAGCTGGACGGGATCGAACCGACGACCTCTTGAATGCCATTCAAGCGCTCTCCCAACTGAGCTACAGCCCCAAGTCAATCCCTTCTATATAAAGGACTGTCATCTCGTATGTCAAGAACATTTAACCATCAATATTCAAAGTGAAACCCAAAATTTCTGACGGATCGCTTATTCTCAACAGTCTCAATGGTGGATCGGTCTTTATTTCACCTTCTTTGACTCTATGCATAACATCTTCGATTTCTTCGACTTTTATCGCTGTTTTTGCCGCCAGATCATCAAGTTCCGGAATTGTTCTCAGACTCAGAAACACGTACAGCATGTCGCCGGCGTTTTTTGGGTTATACGCAAACCCAGTCTTTCCGATAGGTATTATTAGTGGATCACCGGCTGTTACCTTTCCGGAGTCTCTCATGAGCGGCTCGGGATTTTTGTTGCGTTTGCCCTTTTTGAGCGGCGCCGGGTACAACATTGTTACTCCCTTTACGCCTTTTCTGAATACGTATATGTTCCCGTTTACGTTAGTTTCAAACCTTAGTTTATATTGATCGCCCTTCTTAAAAGGAGTTCCAAAATCTCTCGGCTCGGAGAAATCTTTGTCCCCCTTCGATTTGATCATGACCTGACTGATAACCCCTATGAACGGATAAGGAATCACTATTTTCTCTCCCGGGGTTACGCTATTTGGATTGGATAGTTTGTTGAAAGTCGCTAAACCGCCAGCCAGAGCAGGATTACCCATCATACTTTCCGCTATGGTGTCCAAGGTCTCGCCATCTTTCACCGTTACCGTCATCGTGTCTGGATCGTTACCATCTCTCTTGGCGGTTTGAAGCTCCGACCATGGAAAACTCTTGAAATATTCGCTTTTCATAGTTAAAGGAGGTTTGACTTCCTCTATTGGAGGCAATGGAGGAGGCTCATCCTTCTTCTGAAGGTAGGAGCACCCGGAAAAAAGAGCGCAAACAGCCAAGATCGAAAGCAACGAGAGGGATCGGCTCATTGAGATCCTCCTGAAAAGGTTACCGACTTTGAAAAATATCTCAATTAAGGCTCAGCAGGACCTATTGGCCTGTCGGCGTGGGCCCCAAATCTCGGCGCCGGCTGCTGGGAGCCTTCCTGTTGCGCCCGCCATTTGGATATCAGGTTGTCGACCCGGCCCCTTGTTTCGCTTGGAACATAGGCCAGGAGTTTATACGTCGCTCCCTCCATTGGGAGAGCCAGAACGGAAGATTTTACGGCCTGCCACTCAGGGGCCGCTACCAAGGCTACCTGGACACAGGAGGCCGCAATTATGAAACCTGTGGCAACGCCCATTGCAGCGCCCATGATCCTGTCCAACCACCCCAAGCGCGTGAAATCCAGAATGGCTTCGAGGACTCGTCTCAAAATCACAAAAACTACTTGAGCGATTATAAAGACAAGGGCCATAGATATTATCATTGCAATCTGGGGATTTAGAGCAGACAATTTAATGAGTTGACCCTGAACCAGCGGGTAATATTTTGTCGCTGCCCAAACTCCTACAGCCAAACCGGCCAGCGCCGTCAAAGACCGTATGAAGCCTTTCCAGAACCCCATGATAAAAGTTATCAAGATGGTGGCCAGGATAAATATGTCTATTGGGTTGCTAGCTTCTATAAAACTCATATATCAACTCACAACGATTGACGGCAAGATCTCAATAACAATGCCCCGACAACGTAGAACCCAGAATAAATCAATCAAAAGAACTGACACGATGTTGACTCGGCATCACGTATCTGCATTCAACGCCACAGTTGTAGTTTTGTTCTATTATTATATCAATAATTTGTCAACAAATATTAAAGTGTTTCATTTGCAGAGTGTCGTTCATTGATTAGGAGATAATTGCTGGCCTGGAATCGAGTCGCTTGAGGAACTTCCTAAAAGCCTTTCCGAAGACAGGCCAGTCTGTTCCAGACCGTTAATATTTCCACCCCCGAGAATGCTGATTTTTGATGTCAGTCCCTTTCTGACTTTTTCATCCTGTGTCAACTCCAGAGCCCTTCGATAGTCTTCGGCGGCACGAACTCTTTCACCCTTGTTTATATAAATCAGAGCGCGGTTTTCAAAAAAAGACGGATTCGAAGAATCGATTGAAATAGCCTTGCTGTAGTCTTCATAAGCCCGGTCCAAATTTCCGCTTTCGTGAAACAGAAGACCTCTATTATTGTAACATATTGAATCATTAGAATTTATAGCTAAGGCTTTGTCATAATCTTCCATGCTTTTGTCGATTTTTTTCAGTTTATAGTATGTATCACCTCGAACCCTAAATATTTCCGATTTGCCGGCGTCAACATCAATGGCGCGATCAAAAATCTCAAGCGCCTTTTGATACTGGCCAAGTTTGTAATATGTTAAGCCAAGATCCCTTAGTATTTGTAAGTTATTGGGGTCTAATTTGAGTCCGTTTGTCCATAACGCCGCAGCTTTTTTCGCATTCCCGAGACGGTAATTCTCCAGGCCCTGGTCGTATAGTTCCTTGACATAAGAAATTCTCAGACGGTCTATTCTTTGATCTATATCCTGTGTGTCTCCCTTTTTGCCTAATACCGCTTTTAGTTTAATGTACGAATCAAGCGCTTTTTCATAGTCTTTCTTGGTTTCGTAAACTTCTGCCAAGGCTTTTTGGGCTGTAACCAGATTTTTGTTTATCGTCAACGATACTTTAAGGTTCTTGGCCGCTTGATCAAGATCACCCTTTTCTTTGTAAATCAAACCGAGTGTGGCAAAAACAGCGGCATCTTTCTTTTTTTTGCTAGCTACCGATTCCAGATCGTCAAGAGCGAGGTCAAAGTCACCTTTACGATAACGGGCTATGCCTCTATTGACCTTGGCTGCTAAATAGTCTGGTTTGATTTCTAGGGCTCGAGTGTAATCACGGATTGCGTTCTCGTATTCACCCTTTCGCTTGAAAACCACACCCCGGTTGTTGTACGCGTAGTGATCCACTGGATCAATCTCAATCGCTTTGGAGAATAGATTTACAGCCTCATCAAGCCTGCCCTGGTTAAGCGCCTCCAGTCCCTGATTGTATGCGTCCACAGCCTCTTGCTGAGCGCTAACAACCCCACCAAAGCTTATAACAAGAACGATCACCAACAAAACAAACACGCTTCTCATGCCTTGTGAAAACCTCATGAATCAAATTTGTCTTAGAGAATTCTTCCGAATCGGTTGCAAAATTAATATACGTCAGGATTAGCCGATTTTCCAGTTCCTTAACTTTTGACATTAATAATGACATAATAATCCCGTTAAAACAATAGTATATATTACGTAAATTATAATTTGTACAATATTTACTGTTAACATTCACCTATATCATTATTTTACTTGACAAGCATAAAACACCGTGTTAAAGCCGCATTTCATTGAAGCTCACTAATGAGCTGAATTAAAACGTCTTAGGTTTGGTATTATATTTAAACAGCTACTTTAAGGACGTTAAAAAAAGGAGGACAAGGTATGGCGCTGAGAGTTGTCGCTATCTTCGCGTTTCTCACCACGCTTTTTTTATCAGTTTCAATAGTTTCGGGTGTCGCTGGGGGACCACCTGCACAAATCGCCCCTTACTGCGCGCCTGCGCCTTGCGCTCCGCCTACATGCGGACCAATGGGCCCGCCGTCGCCTTTTGGAATTTGTGGAGCGTTACTCGGGGTATGCACAAATATCTGTGGAGCGGCTATAGGTATCCCTTCGGCCATTATGGCGGGAATCCTGGCTCCAGCGCCCAAAATTAGACTTAGAAGAAACTTTTGCGCTCCACCGGTCTGCCAGCCTCCGGTCTGTGGACCAGTAGTTCCCTGTGGTCCGCCGGTATGTGGGCCATCGCCGTGTATTCCAACTGGGATTTCAAAATGCAAACCTCCTCGTCAGTCTTATATGAGGCATGGCGCTGTCTCTAACCCCTCATTGTCATCATACCCAATGATGATGGCAATGCCTGCGGCGGCGCCATACGACCCAAAAGCAGACCTCCCAGGCGGACTGAAAATAGTCGCGAGTATTATGGAGGTACCCTTAAACCTGGTTTCAGGGAGACTCATATCTACTGATTCAAGCCCCTTAATGGGACAACTGGCGGGATCTCGCGATGGCCAGACCGCCTTGACTGGTCAATACTGGTAATCGCGTGACGCGACGACTCAAGAGAGGTCTTGCAACCGAAAGCCATTTTATAAAAGCGGAACCTTGATTCGATTGGCTCAATAAAGATTAAACAGAGGACAACCTTCTTTCTTCATCAACTACCGATGAACATAACACAACCCCACATGGAGGCCCGGCCAGGCTTCCATTAACCAACCAAAATTTTTCCTCCTAATCTTTGGGGACGATTTTCGTCCCCACTTTTTTTTAATACCAACAAACCTTAAAATCAGAATAAACAGAATTTGGCATGACTGACCTGGAAGGGAATCGCAATACAATGCCAACTGTCTTTTGTGACAACGCCGCCTACCCGGGAAACGACTTCAAACTTCCGTAATCTTTCAGCGAATCTTCCATCGATAAAACCGCTGATGTTGCAAACGTGGGACAGCTTGGCGCAGGTCTTGACATCGTAAAAGGAGTGATCATCTGTTAATCGAGGTTGCCAACTAGGCGCCTCAAAGGAAGCTCAACCCCATCACTTTGAAAGGAGGATTTTAAGAAATGCGCAGCCTCATTCCCTGGAGATGGAAAGAAGGTCAGAGCGCTCCTGAAAATGCCCTGACTGAGTTTAGGAGAGAGGTTGATGATTTATTCAACCAGTTTTTTGGAAAATCCGGACCACTATCTTATTTTGCAGGAGGGTTCAATCCACCTTTCGACATTTCCGAAACCGATCAGGAAATATTGGTAAAGGCAGAACTGCCGGGTGTAGACCCCAAAGAAATCGAAGTGAACATTAGCGGTTCCACTCTGACAATCAAGGGAGATAAAAGGGAAGAGCGTGAGGAAAAAACAGAAAACATGCATCGCGTTGAAAGATCTTTTGGGCATTTTTCGCGTTCAATTACCCTGCCATGTGAAGTAAAGGAAGACAGCGTCGAAGCCGGTTTCAAGAATGGCGTATTGAACCTTAAGCTGCCCAAGACTGAATCAAGCAAGAAAAAATCTATAAAAATTGACGTGAACTAGAGCGATTGATTGGGCGAAACCCTGTTTTCGCCCTGTCAATTGCGCATATATGGCCTACTCAAAGAGTTTTATCGCTATGAGTTTGTCCGACACATTTACCAATGGAGGTGACATCATGTCATTCTGGGATGTACAAAGAGACCCATGGTTCAGTGAATTTTCTCGTCTACAGAGAAATATGTCCAATGTTTTATCTTATCTTAACGACTCGGAAGCGAAATCTGGGAACCCTGCTCTAGGGAGGTCCCGTCTTTTTCCCCCTATGAACGTAAGAAAACAGGACAATAATTATCAAATAACAGCGGAAATCCCTGGGGTGAACGCCGATGAAATCGATCTTACCGTACAGGGTGACACTCTAACTATTCGAGGTGAACGAAAAACCGACACTGTCGGCGAAAACGCCAGTTACCATAGACGCGAGCGCTCCTTCGGAGCGTTTCAGCGTAGCATAACACTACCAGAAAAGGTCGACGCCGACCGAATTGGAGCCAACTACAAAAACGGAGTTCTTCTTATTAATTTGCCCCTGGATGAGGCGACTGGTCCTCGAAAAATTGCCGTTACGAACGAATAAGCAGTGGAGGAAAAATCCAATGGCGAATCAGGAAATGCAAGTTGTTGACAAAAAGGAACTCGCTCCCGAAAGCGCGGAGCTTACCAGGAATGGCCTATATTTTACTCCTGCGGTTGACATCTTTGAGACTGACACTGAACTGTCCGTCGTTGTTGATATGCCCGGAATACACCCGGATGACATAGAAATTGATTTGCGTGAAAATATACTCACGTTAGTAGGAGAGTCAAAAGAGGAACAACCAAAGGGAGAAGATTTGCTTGTTGAGTACAAGTCCGGCGGATATTACAGGACGTTTAGAGTCAATGACCTCATTGATCATGATAAAATAGCCGCCTCGATGAGCGATGGAGTGCTAACTCTTAAACTTCCCAAATCTGCAAAAGCTACCCCTAGAAAAATCCCGGTAGTGACTTAGGCTCATCGTACCTCCCACACCTGGCCAGTGGGAGGTACTTTGATGTGTAATTCCGACGGGAACCCTTAGCCGGCTGCTACCCAGCAAATCTCGAAGCGATAAATCGCACAGGCGAAATGTCCCTCAGGCGACCTCATGATTATTTTTTGTCCAACTTCGCTTTTAGTAACTCTCCCAAAGTTCCAAATGAACTTTTGGTTTCTCCGGACAGAAGAAAATTCTTGGCCTGATCCTTTTCCTCGGTATTTTCAAGAGCCTTCAAACTTAGAGCTATTTTTTGAGTCTCCTGATCAACGGCCAGGATCTTGACTGTAATATCTGAATCTAAGGGATATTTCTTCCTGAGTTCCCGAGGACTGAAATCTCCAATTTCAGAAGTTCTAAGTAGGCCTGTTTTAGAGTTGGGAAGATCTACAAATATCCCGTAGTCCTTTAAAGATAGAACTCTTCCCGTCACGATCGCCCCTTCTACAATCTCCGGCGCTGATCCATCAGTAACAGCGGCATGGCTCTCGGTTATCAATTCAAGCGCCACCCGCCTGGCGTCAGTATCAACCGAAATTATCCTTAATCTAACGGATTCACCGGCATTTACAACTTCCTTGGGGTGATTAATTCTGCGGCCTCTGCCAAGATTCGATATGTGGATCAGTCCTTCAATGCCGGGTTCCAACTCGACAAAAGCCCCAAAATTGGACAGCCGCGTTACAACGCCCGAAGTCTCAAAACCCTCTGAGAACCTGTTAGAAGCCGAATCCCAAGGGTTTTCCCGGGCCTGTTTCAGGCTAAGTCCAATTCTTGATTTTTCCCAATCCAGCCCGATTATTCTGACCAAAATCTTGTCGCCAACCGATAGGACATCTTCAACCGATTCTATCCTTGCCCAGGATAGTTCGGACATAGGGATCAGACCTTCAGGCCCCCCTATATCTACAAAAGCTCCGAATTTAGCCAGTTTTCGTACAACTCCCTCCACAATGGCGCCTTCACAAAGTGTTTTCTTTAGTTCGTCAATCTTCTTTTTTCGCTCTTCCTCGAGAGTTTCACGCCTGGATAAAACTATGTTTCTACCTTTGTCGGAAAATTCCATGATTCGGAATAAGAACTTATTTCCCACGTAGTCTTCCGGCGAACCACCCGATGTAATATCGATCTGTGAATACGGGCAGAATGCTTGCCGTCCCAAGATATTGACGCTGTAGCCACCCTTTCTTTCTTCCGTAACTATTCCTTCAACGGGAATTCCACTCTTGTGCGCCCCTCGCATGGCATCCTCGGAAGCCGCCTGTGTCATCTTCACGCTCAGGATAACATCTCCGTCACGCTGGGTAATGACGTAAGCAGTAATTGGATCGCCAACCTTCAGCGTCATTTCCCGGTTGGAGTCAAGAAGCTCTTCCCTGGAAATTGCGCCTTCGCTTTTATAGCCAATATCTACAAAAACCCACTCGTCGCCGATTGAAACTATGTTTCCGGTAATTTTGTTGTCCCGTCGGACAGTATTATCTATCTGGCTGGATGCCTCAAAGAGTGAAGCAAAATCCTCTTCCTGGTCGCCATTCAAACCGGCGGTAGATGACAGTGAATCCTTTATTTGAGTCATTGAGTCCGAAAACCTTTCCCTGATTCATGTGAAGTGAATATTTACCTTTTTTTCTTGATCCTTGCAAGCCTGGGGATAGAATGTTATCTACAAGTATAACTACGCAGGTCGTTCCGGTCATTTAATTCTAAAAACCCTATGAATTTGCATAACCCGGAAATTCGAGCCTTTGAAGCTCTTATCCCACAGAATAGTACCCTCTAGTTTTTTTTGCTTTGGCGCCTGCGAGAATAATTAACGAA
>DYRE01000450.1 GCA_020718965.1 Desulfomonile tiedjei | reverse complement strand
TTATGATTTCAGCGCTCTTTTTCATGTATTCCACAACTGAATCACATGGATCCATTGCCCTGCCTGACTCCGTTCCAGTTGAACCAACCCTTGTTATCCCCTGCGGTTCGCCCGTTGACTCAATCTTGGCTTGCTGTTCCTGATTATTAGCAACCTGCTTTTTGAGATTAATTAGTTCAGTTTTGAGGTCATGGTTGCTTTTTGTGATTTTGTCTACCTCGGCTTCCATGATTTTCCGTTGCTTTTCCAAGTCTGAGTTCCTCAGAGAAATTTCCTTGAAGTCCTTTTTCAGCTTTTCCAGTTCAGCCGTAAGGGAATTGTATCGGTCCTTTGCTGAAGCAAGTTCTTTGGTAACAATGGATTTCTCGGTTTCGGCACGCTCATTGATTTCCACGAGTTTTTGGTTCTTGGCTGTCAGGTCCGATATTTGTGTTTTGGCGTCTTCAAGGTCCTGCTTGCAGGTTCCGCAAGCAGTCAACATAGCAAGTGATAAAACCATTACGCACAATAACTTTCCAGCCACGATTTCACCCTCCTTAAATCAATGGATCAGCCGTAAAATCTCGGCGAATAACTTGCCGGATGGAGCTTTTGGCCGATTCGTCAAACAGTATTTGTAATAACTTCCTGACACTATTCCCGAAACATATCCAGGGACAGCTTTGAGCTGGACTTCTTTTTACTCAACATTAATCCACCTTTAACATGAGTTTCATGAAAAGCCAACATCCTTTGATTCCAGAGAACCCCAAAATCAGACCGGATTTTATTGGATAGCTTTCACAAAGATGATATTAAAGACTCATGATGAAACAGTTCAAAACGCTGCGCGGATCACGATATCCGATGGGGGCTCGCTGGAAGCCACAGGGAACCAATTTTTCCATTTTCACCAGACGCGCTACGGGCGTAGAATTGGTCCTTTATGAGCGTTCAGATAGCCAGGAACCTTTTCAAGTTATCCAGTTGGACTCATCCGTCAATCGAACGTTCTTTTTCTGGCACATTTACGTTCGTGGTATTCCCCATGGTATATATTACACTTGGAGGATTGACGGACCAAGCGACACTATTGCCCATGGGGATCGTTTTGATAGACGCAGGGAATTGCTCGACCCCTGGACCCGGGCAGCTTCATCTACGCTTTGGAATCGGCGTAAAGCGTGTATAGCGGACACAGGAAACTGGCCATCCATGCGCTCTATGATCGTGGATGACAGTTACGACTGGGAAGGAGACCGCCCCGTTAATCACGCTCCGGAAAATATGATAATCTACGAGGTTCATGTAGGAGGGTTCACCCGTGATGTTTCGGCAAACGTTAGTCACCCCGGAACTTTTTCAGGAATCATAGAGAAGATACCATATCTGAAGGGGCTAGGAATTACAGACGTCGAACTGCTCCCTGTTATGGCGTTTGATGAGCAGGATTTGCCTGAAAACGCAGACACGGAACAGCTCACTAATTTTTGGGGATACAGCACGCACAGCTTTTTCTGCCCTCATCCTGGATATTGCGTTACCCCCGAGCTTGGATCTCACCTGAATGAATTCAGGGACATGGTGAAAGCTTTGCACAAGGCAGGGATAGGGGTCATACTGGACGTAGTATTTAACCATACCGCAGAGGGAGGGGCCACAGGGCCAACCATCAATTTCAAAGGCTTTGGAAATGAGACCGCATATCACCTTGACCCCGCTGACAAGAGCGTCTACCGTGACTACACCGGTTGCGGCAACACCGTCAACTGTAACCATCCGATCGTTACGGCGTTCATTCTGGAGTCTCTTGAGTTCTGGG
>DYRE01000078.1 GCA_020718965.1 Desulfomonile tiedjei | reverse complement strand
TGTGTGCTCTTGGCGCCGGGTGAAGAAATAAAACTTGAGGACATTGACTGGGCTACCACTCCTGAACAGGATCGCCTGGTTTCGGATGAAGTCATCGATCTCACATACAAAGAAGCCAAGACACGCGCCCTGGAGCGGTTTCACAAGGATTACCTGTTGGGCGTCCTCTCCCGCCACAATGGAAACGTTACAAGGGCAGCGAAGGACTGCGGACTTGAGAGGCAGTCTCTACAGCAAGTCATGCGGCGATATGGAATAAAAGCCACGGATGCTCATTCCACAGAGAAATAAAAACGGATTACGGGGGGTCACCGACAAGAACTGGAAAATTACCTTTGAAGTCAACATGATTTCTTGAATCAATTGTTGAAATTGCTCAGAATTAGATATATTACATAATAATGTTTCAGAAGGTTTTTCAAGACAAAGAGAAGAAATTAGTCAGTTCGAGACCCTTAACAGGGGGGTTTCCTCTAGCTACCTCGGTGTTTTTTTGTGATTTTTAAGTGGGTCAGACTTAATTGTATTCGCTGCCAGGCTTGAACAAGAAGGTAAGTGTGCCACGTATTGATTTATTCACGGCGTTTTTGAAGTCATTGAGCAACTTTAGATTTGCGGCGATTCTATTGATCGCCGGCGTCGGGGTTTTACTTGACCCGATAAAGGCGTGGGCCCTGCAAAGTCACGGTCCACCCGAGGGCCTTTACACCCATCAAATGGCTCATCTTCTGTTCGCCATCAGTATGGCGGTTCTGGCATACTGGTTGGAGACCAACGGTTTTACCAGGGAGAGAGGCTGGCGACTGATCCAACTATCGTTTTTGCTTTTCTTTCTTTGGAACCTTGTAGCGTTCTCGGGTCATTTCGTAGAGATACGGATTCCACCCGGTTTGATCGAAGGGCAGCAAGGTGACTGGGATCAGAGACTGCAGGTAGGATACGACTCCTTTACTGCGGCCTATTACTTTCTGAAAATGGACCATTTAGTGGCTGTGCCGGCGATCTTGTGCCTATTTCTCGGAATACGAAACCTCTATAAACAGACATTGATGAAGGTGGCGCGGGACAAATGACAGGTTCCTATTCTTTAGCTCCCGTGTTGTTTTCTGATGTGGTCGGTTCGACCCTGATGATCTGCATCTCCTTTGGCGCTGTCTGGTACGCCTCCCGTCTCAGAAAAGCCGATCCATCTAGTGTCATCTGGACGTACCTAATGGTTCTAACGGTCGCCTTGGCGGTATTTTCCCTTTCGCGATCAGTAGGACACCTGGTGAAGCATCTTCTACTGTTTACAGGAAACGCTTATATCTGGCAGTGTTTTCAGCCCTATACCGGAGCGATCAATTCCATCGCATTCATAGGGGTTGCCTCTGTAACCCTTTTTTTTCCTAAGGTCCAGAGAATCAACGCACGGATTCTGAATGATAAGATGGCCCTGGAAAAGGCTACCGAGGATATAAAGCTGCTTAACCACAACCTCGAGGCGTTGGTTGAAAAACGCACCAGCCAATTAAGCCTCTCTGAGAAGAAATATCGGGGTATTTTCGAAGGTTCAATGGATATGATTTTTGTCCTCGACGATCAGCTTAATTTCCAGGACATTAATCCATCAGGTTTGGCTACATTGGGATACGATTCACCAAGTGAGCTTGTTGGGTCAGTTTCTTTTGGGGAAATATTTTTCTCCTCGTCTGATTACGAGGAGTTTGTCGAGGATCTTTCTGTCTCAGGATCCATCAAAGACAGGGAATGCAGGATCAGAGAAAAGTCAGGGCTAGAGGTTCTAATTCTCCTCAGCGTTACGGGAACCATGAGTGAAGCCGCAAAACGAAAGAGTTACATAGGGATCGCCAAAGATGTTACGGCAAGGAAACGTATGGAACGGCAACTCCAGCAAGCCGATCGGCTTGCTTCTCTTGGGCAGACGGCCGCTGGCGTAGCGCATGAACTCAACACACCACTGGGAATAATATTAGGATATACCCAGTTGCTGTTGAGGAACTGCGAAGAACAAAACGCATCGCATGGAGACCTTCAAATCATAGAGAAGCAGGCAAAGAACTGCAGAAGAATAGTCCAGGATCTTCTCAAGTTCGCGCGGGGTTCTGCAACCCAGAAATCCTATGTTGATTTGATTACATGCTTCGATGAGGTTATATCGCTACTTGGTCATCAGTTCGAGAAGGAAGGAATCACAGTCGAGACCCAGTTTGAACAGGATCTGCCCAAGGTGTTCGCTGACGGTGAAAAACTCAAGCAGGTTCTTGTAAACCTGCTGGTAAACGCCAAACAAGCTATTTCCGGCAATGGAACAATCGTCGTGATCGTCAAGCTCGGTCCGGATAAACATAACATCCTCATTTCAGTTTCTGATGACGGATGTGGGATGTCTCAGAAAACTTTGGAAAAGATATTTGACCCATTCTTTACAACCAAGCCTGTTGGGGTGGGAACGGGTTTAGGGCTTTCAGTCAGTTATGGTATCATTCAGGCGCATGGAGGTTGTCTCCAAGTCGAAAGCAAAGAAGGCGTCGGAACCACCTTTACTATTTCGCTGCCTCTAACTGACGAATCTCAGAAAAGCGCCGAAGAGAGTCAGACGCCAACTCTCCAGAGTGAGTGTTCGTAAACGAAGATTTGTCGATTCAATGTTACTCGTGGTTAATAACAAAAATCACACCACAAATTTGCCATTCCAAAATAAAAAACTGTATCAGTTTAACTGTCTTGGGATTTTACGCCACGAGGGGACTCACCTAATAGCTCTCTTTCCTTTGGATCCAGGTTTTGAATATTAAATGAACATAAAACTGAATGCGATATGCAGTACTTTTATTGCGGCGCCATATTGTTGTAAAACTATCATACCAAGCTAAATTTATTATTTTTTTATCAACTCATCCTTACAGTTTGCGCAGTACTTTTATTGCTATTGTCCTGACTCATGCTGTGATTTAAAAGATCCCGCATCTGATTCTTATCTGTTATATCCTGTAATTTCAATAACAAATCATTCGTGAAAGTTGCCGTTAGTGTATTGGCATGACAATTGCTAATATAATATGAAATAATTTCAAGATCGATTGATTAATCCGGAGGTTTTGTGATGGCAAACATACTAGTGTTGGACGACGAGCAAGACGCTTGCAACCTTGTGAAAAGAATCGCAGATGGAATGAAACACAAGGCCGTCGCTTTTGAGAATGAAGACGAGGCCATCGAGTACGCCAAGGCCAACCCTGTAGATCTAGCGATTCTAGATCTGAAACTCAAGAAAATGAGTGGGTTGGACGTCCTGGAGAAACTGAAGGAGTCCAATCCAAACATAAAAGCTCTTTTGCTTACAGGGTATCCCACGGTAGAAACCGCCAAAAAAGCCGTTGGGCTTGGCATACATTCGTATCTCACAAAACCTATTGACGTTGATGACCTGGAAAAGGGAATATCGGCAGCCTTGCAAAAGGGTAGGAAGGGCTCTAAAGAAGAGCTGAATATTTGAAATTCGTTCATTACTCCAAGGAGGAAAGTATATGGCCAGCGACGATTTCACCAGAGGGAGGCGGGTCGTTTATCGCTTTTTGTCCACCCTTTTGCGTGATGAAATCAGCAGGGAAACGTGGGACAAACTGAGATCCTCTCTTTTTGTTTCGGCTTTACAAGGCGCTTCGGAAAGGCTTTCTTCAGCCGATCTGAACTTGGGGTTTTCCCGGATTGCGAGTTATCTTAAAG
This sequence comes from Desulfomonile tiedjei, assembly GCA_020718965.1. Classification (GTDB taxonomy): domain Bacteria; phylum Desulfobacterota; class Desulfomonilia; order Desulfomonilales; family Desulfomonilaceae; genus CAJBEZ01. The sequence goes on along the minus strand of DYRE01000078.1, from coordinate 5,144 downwards.
AAACTGATCCTGATGAAGGGTACAATTCCTTGAGATATGAGTATGCGGATGTCTTCTTGAATACAGGGAATAATCCAACGTTCCCATACGCGTCGGCCGTTGTAGTCCGGGAACCACTCGTTTGCCAAGATCCTATTCTGGAAGCCAGAGAGGCCTACAGGAAGGCTGGGGTTCACAAAAACCCGGCTTTTCTGGATCTGGACGATCACATAGCGGTGGAATTGGATTTCATGGCCTACCTGTGTGGTCGTGAAATCGAAGAATGTGGACAGGAACTGTTCGACCAGGAAAAGGATTTTCTAGTTAAACATTTGCAGCCGTGGTCGGTGGAATTTTCTGCAGTGCTTGCGCAGAGCGCCCAATCAGACTTCTACAGGGGCCTTGCGGAAATAACGCTTGGTTTTCTTTTTCTAGAGCGAAAGGCTGTGGTTGACCGTGCTGCTGGAAGGATGATCAGTGACGACTACGTGAATTCCTCAAATGTACTTGCGTCCGTACTGTCCCGTCTTGATTTTCCTGACGAGCCGGAAACCATTGTGCCTGGGGCTGTAAAGCCTGAACCGGTAAAAATGGTGAACACACATTGCTATACTTGCGGGGCTTTATGCGGGGTAACCGCCAAGGTCAAAGACGGGATTCTCGAGTCTGTTTCAGGCTTGAAGGGAGATCCTAAAAGTGACGGTCGAATTTGCCCCAAAGGAGCTAATATAGCCAGCAATGTATACAGCGCTTACCGCTTAAAAACACCGTTAATCAAAGAAAACGGAAGGTTCCGGAAGGCGTCATGGGACGAGGCCCTTGACAAGGTTGTCGGTTACCTCAAAGGGGCTTCTGATCCACACAAAGTAGCCTTTTTTCGAGGTAACGACTGGAACAATTGGTTAACAGAAGCGCTTTTCGATCACTATGGGGCTCATAAACATGGCCACCGATGTATGTGCGATAATTCCAATCGTATGGCCAACGAACATAATCTCAACGATAAGCGCCCATGGATTCATTATAGCGATTCCGATTACATCGTCATGTTCGGAATTAACGATTTGGCAACCTCCTATGGTCAAAGGAAGACAGCGATGCTGAAAGCCGCCATTAATCGAGGCGCCAAGTTGGTTGTTTTTGATCCGCGCCGAAGTGAAACGGCCGCGTCTGCGACGGAATGGGTATCAATAATTCCATCAACTGATGGAGCTGTAGCCCTCGCAATGGCCTACGTTATTGTCAAGAACGAACTCTACAATAAGGAATTCGTAGAAGAATGGACATATGGCTTTGCGGAATACAAGAAACGACTGATGGGAGAAGAGGATGGTATTGTCCGGTCTCCGGAATGGGCTGAAAAAATCAGCGGAGTCCCGGCTTCCACCATTGAAAGACTAGCCTTGGAACTTGCAGCGGCCAAGCATCCCGGTATCATCAGTTGGGCCGGTGTGGCTCAAAGTCCCAATGCATTCCATGCCGTACAGGCAATTCAAAGCCTTAACGGGCTTCTCGGTACGTTTGACGCTCCCGGTGGCCCGAGCCTTCCCTTCAAGCGCAAACTAAAAAGCGCTTGGGGATCTGGGCAGCAGAAGCCTCCTGCAAACTCTCCTGGTAAAATGTTCAAATTTCACATGTGGGACGGGTGGGCGCCGGCCAAATTCGCTGAAGCGGTCGAGACAGGAAAAATCACAGGCATGATTGCCTACTATGGTGACCCCGTGCTTTCTTGGGGAAATCAAAACGCAAATGTTGAAGCGTTCAAGAAGTTGGATTTCCTCGTGACAATAGACGCCTTTATGTGCAACACCGCTGTCCTCAGTGATGTCGTGTTACCTGAATCCACCTACTCTGAACAGACTCAAATGAAGGCAGATTGGCTGTATGAAGCATTTATTGGATATTACGCCGAGGTTGTAAAACCCATGTATGATACTAGACCAACCTCTTGGATCTTTATCGATCTAGCTAGGAGAATGGGTCTGGAACAATATTTCCCCTGGGATGACATAGAGGAAGCGTATAGAAACCAACTGGCGGGAACGCCCTGGTCTTTTGATGAACTTAAGGAAAAGGGCTTCATCATTACTGACCCGCATGAGTTCTATAAATATAAAAAATGGAATGGCTTGAATCCCCCTGAAGGGTATGGTTCTTCCGGCAAGACAAAGACGGGCAAATACAATTTCCTAAACCCTGTGGCTGTCGAACGTGGAGTAGATCCTCTCCCGGATTACAAAGATCCTGGCGCCGAAATGCCCGAACTTAAACCAGATGCAAACTATCCATTAATTCTGGGTAATTTTAGAGTTTTTGAACACGAACATAGTTCAACATTTAACAACTTCGCATTGATGCGTCTTTACGGAAGAAACCCGTTGTGGATAAATGTTCTCGATGCCAAGATTAGGGACATTGAAAGCGGAACAACTGTAGAAGTCAATTCGCCCTATGGCAAGTTGACTATGCCTGCTCATGTCACCTGGTTTATCCGTCAGCGAGTTGTTGGAGCGGCAGGCGGATTCGGCCACTGGAAAGGCTTGGAAGGAGACCCAAAGTATCCAGGTTATGGTGGCGGTAACAGCGCAGGAATCGGTCCACCCAATGCGCCTGAAAAATTTGGTGGAACTACTTTGTTAAAGTATATAAAAGTTCAAGTTTCGAAGAAGGCTTGAAATCCGAACTTCCCTCACCCCACCGAGGGTGAGGGAATAATTTATCTGAAATAGTCCTGATGTCTCCAGGAGAGACACAGGAGTTTAAATAGCATTGATTCCATGGCTCTTATTGAGTCATGCCTCTGCAGGGAACTGCAGGGCGAGTTGGGCCCTCCACCTATCTCCTAATAAACCGGCAGGGCCCCTCTTTTCCCATGCGGACAAATAAGACGAGAAATTATGGCGTCAGCGGCCTGCATCTTGAAAAAACTGGACAAAGTGGAAGATGAAGCTGATTTTAATGGACGTCAGGAATTAGCTTCGCGGCTTAGCGTCTAAGTTAAAATATCAGTTTCAGGCAGGGTCGGATGTTTATTTTGGATATTGTCACGCCGGTTCTTGAAAAAATGTATTTTTCTAACGGAACGAATGCCTAACTTGCTAAAAAATGGATCAAGAGAGCGGGATTACCTGGACGTTTTTCATCACGTGACCAAGGTTGTGTCATCCGCAACAAGTCTTGACGAGATAGTTAATTTCGTTTTGACCAGTATCACCGACACGCTGGATGTCGCGGGAACCACAATCCGACTGCTCGATGAGGATTCTTCGCAATTGACTCTTCAGGCTTCTTGCGGTTTGAGTGAACGATACTTGAATAAAGGACCTCTGGAATCTGACAAGAGTATCGAACAGGCGCTTCAGGGAATTCCCGTGGCAATCTATGACGCGGAGTCGGATCCAAGAATCAAATACCAGCTTGAAGCCCATGAAGAGGGTATCAAATCCATACTTGCCGTTCCAATTGTTGCATACGACAGCGTGATGGGTGTTATGAGACTGCTTACTCGGGCGCCTCGGGAGTTTACTCCGGAGGAAATCAAATTCGCTGTTTCCCTGGCTGAACATTGTGGAGTAGCTATTCAACACTTTCGTGACACGGAGTCTCGTATCCGCCAGGTGCATTACCTGGAGGCGCTCCATGAAGTCAGTCAAATGGTCAACACCAGTCTGGATGTCCAGACCATTCTGGATCGAATCGTGCTCAGACTTCCCCAAATGATGGGCGTACAGGCAACTACCGTAAGGCTGCTGGATGAAACGGGGAAGCACTTGGTCCTGGTGGCATCCAGGGGTCTTTCCGAAAAATACCTGGCTCGAGGTTCCATAGATACGGAAGAGGCCATCCAATTGGTTCTTGAGGGTAAACCGGTTGCAATGGCCCATGTTACAACAGATCCGAGAATAAAATTCACGAAAGAGGCCAAGGAAGAAGGAATAGAGTCCATTTTAGCCGTTCCCATCACTGCGATGGGTGAAATCCTCGGAGTGCTTCGTTTACTGAGCACAACTGTTAGAGAGTTTTCCGAAGAAGAAATCAGATTCGTTACCGCTTTGGCCGAACAAAGTGGCATAGCCATAAGAAACGCAATGCATTATGAAGAGGTAAACCGCCTCCTCCAGACCATTGAGGCTGAACGGCGCTTTCTGCAGCAGGTCGTTGATTCGCTGGACGTTCAGCTACTGGCAATTGATCTGAATAAAAATATCATTCTGGTCAACACCAAATTCCAGGAAGCTTATGACCTGACGAAAGAGTCGCTGATTGGGTCAAAATGTGAACGCTTTGAGAATCCCGGCTCTACTGAACCCTGTGGCCACTGCTTATCATGTCCCTTTGACGAAGTTATCAGGAATAAATACGCTGTAAACTTTGCAACCAGAAAAGAATCAGCGGATGGCGATTCTTATTTTTTTGATGTCATTCTAGCGCCTATCTTAAACCAAGAGGGGGAAGTAGAAAATATCGTCGAAATAATAAGAGATATCACTGTTCAGTGGCTACAGGAACAACAGACGCTGGAAACTGAAAAAATGAAAGGTGTTTTAGAGACCTCGGCGGCAGTCTCGCACGAGTTGAACTCTCCAATTTTTGCGGCATTGGGTACCGCCCAATTGATGAAACGCTCTATCGACGATAAGCAACGGCTTATCGAAGATATTGAATTAATAATTCGCAACCTTAAAAAGATCACCGATCTGACGGCGAAGATTGGCCGTATCAGCAAATATCAAACAAGAGATTACGTCGGAAATGAGCGATTACTTGATATCCATGGATTGGAATAAGTTGTTATAAGTTCATACAGGAGGTTTAGATGAACAGGAAAGTTTGGTTGATTCTAGGTGTGGCCATTTTGGTAGCGTTTACGGCCTCAATCATCCTCAGTGATCCGGCCCATGCCGGCAAGCTGGAAGAGGCTATTGCCAAGACCCCCAAAGGCACTGGCGTGGGCATGATTGATCCACAGGCCCCTCCGGGATTCATGGGTTTGCCAGGGGCGCCTTCTTCATTTCTCCTATGGTACATTCTCTGGGGAATTTGGGTTGGCTGGATTTTTTCATCAGTTGGAGCTTTTGGTGGAATAATGGCGGGAGTAGGTCATATAACGGTATTCGGACTCGCGGACTATGGTAAGACCTTCAAAGACACTAATCCGACATTGA
>DYRE01000449.1 GCA_020718965.1 Desulfomonile tiedjei | reverse complement strand
GGCCAAAGCTTTTCCCAGAATCCGCAGAGAACATGGGAAAAGTCGAATTGTCAATGCAGGAGCCTTCAACAAGGGATATAGCGACGCCGGTTCACTCGATCTTCGACCCGGAATTCGGGAAGAAAACTCAGAGTTGTTTGTTGCCGGCACGTCATGTCATCCGGGCCAACGAGGTTCCTAACCTGGGAAGCAAACTCAACAAGATACGGGACCGGCGCATGGATTATGATTCCTATACTCACAACGGCGTCATGATCAGTCAACAAACTGTCGGAATCCGTGAGAGGCGCACTTGCTGGAATGATTCCGCCGGCGAGTTTTGGGCGCAGATCTTGCGTCACTGTATATTTTCCAAAAATGATTAATCAATCGCCTCACGCAGCCGGTTAGGTCTGATCCCGCTGCAAGTCCAATGTTTTTCGATACTTTGGACAAATTTGGGACGAACCAGTTTGGCTCGTTGGCTTAACCAATCGCCGTTATCATAACGCAGGTACAGTCCTTCACTTGTTTCTGCAGATAGCAGGGATTTAGAAAACAAGGCGCTGAGTGTCTGGATAGAGAAATGACCCCTTACCATGAATGGTGTCTGACAAATACCTAGCCTTTGAAAAATTGAATCCCGTCTTTGGGAGGAAAAAAACTTCCGTTCATGCTTGTCAAAAATATCGAATCCCAAAAACCAATCAGGAAGCTGGTCGTAGTAAACTGAGTGTTGAGCGTAAAGCCACTCGCCAAACAAAATGTAGTGGTCGCCCAGCACACTTAATAATATATCAGTCCTGGATGACAGCCATTCCGGTAATTTCTTCCATTGTCCCGCAAACGGAGCCTCGAGATACGTTCCCCTGTTCTGGCATTTTAAAGTGCCGCGGTTGTCAAATGAAATACCCAGATTCGCTCCATCTACCTTCTCTTCAACTACCAGTTCATGATTCAGGAACTCATCTCGCTCCTGTCTTGACATAACCTTATCGTTCCGGATGACGGTTTCACCGAGAAGCGCCAGATAAGGCGTCAGAGGGAATTTGAAAATCTCCGGGTTCATTAGATCCTGTTTTTCCCACAACGAGCCGGGTTTATCAAGAAAGTTGGTGGCTAGTTATTATCTACGAGCCCACACTTAACAGTATACACGACCAAATAATTCTGGTCCTAATCGGCTGATCCGACCTCAACTTTAAATGACAATCAATTACCGGAAAATGATCCTCCGCTGATATGATCCGGGATTTTAGGGGCCCTGGATAACTTCCATTCACATTCAAAGGAAATCTTGCTTTGGGTATTGCGGTGAGAAACATCTGTTGGCAGGAATCGAGTTGAACTGCCGAGCCCTTACCGCTCGGATACTAAGCCACTGTTCTCTATCGGTAAAGTAGTTGACCTGATCCCTTTATACTCGCATTAAAGACCAATGATTTCAGCTAGGTGATTTCAAGGCCCAGCCTAATTCTCACGATGGTTCCCATCGAACCAAACCCCGATGTAACGCCAAGTTTCCACGTTGCGGACAAGGCCCGCGAACGCCGGCGCAAGCCAGCTCCCCGTGTCATAATCCGAAAAGCCTACAAACGATCTGCCCAACTCGACCACGAAACGATGTTCAGCCTGTTGTTTGAGTGTCTCCTAATAGTGGATGATTCGGTCTCTAGGTGACATCAGAATTCGTTTCGAGACAAGCTTGTCTGATTTCGCTGAATTGACTTTTGTGGTGGCAGGGAAAACGTTCCACAGATCATTGCTGGGCCTCACGCTAAATGGGATTGCGTGATCAACCACGAAGCGTTTTTCCAGGGAAACATAGGCGAACAATTCGGT
>DYRE01000448.1 GCA_020718965.1 Desulfomonile tiedjei | reverse complement strand
AGGTACTTTTGCAAAGGCTCTGACCAATGCTTGGCCCCGGTAGCCGGTCCCACCCAGGGAACCTTGTTTTCCATGAGATAGTCTCTTGCCGCCATACCGGTGGAGGTTCCCACACCGGATGCGACTCCAAAAATCCCCAGGTTCTCGACAAATTCTTTGGCTATCGCTTTGGTCTTTGACGGTTGATAAGCGTCATCCCTCATGAAATATTTAATTTTCCTGCCGGCGATACCACCTTCCTCGTTGACAAGATCAAAGAAGACTCCCGTGCCACGCGCCACTGCTCCCCATAGAGCCGCAGGGCCAGTCTGGGGACCCCATTGACCTATCAAGATCTCAGTGTCAGTTACGCCGCGGACCTTGTCCGCCGCCCAACCAGATTGGGCCGGAATCAGTATCGCAGAGAGGACTCCCAATACCAACGCGAGCTTTAGGCTTTTTTTCATGTAACACTCCTTTTCCCAGGTGATTGACTTGAGTAACAAGGCTCAAATTTGCCGTTACTGTCTTTCAACAATAGAAACTCAGATCAGCCTTCTATTCCTACCCCTTATACCAACGTCCATTTTCAAAAAGAAAAACAAATACGCTTATGTGCTCGCTCTCCTTTCCATTTTCACCCTTGATACGGACTTTTACCACCACAGAGGCCAATTTTTCCACATTCGGCAAATTCTCTCTGTCCTGATTTTCAGAGATCTCGGGTTGAAATTTGAGTTCATATTCTAAAACTCTGATTGGATTCAACCGGGACAATTCCAGGTAGTCTTCATAAGAATAAAACCTCCGGAAAACGGACGACGGAGCCAGTAAGTTCCAGACTGCATCGGCGTTACGAGTCATTTCAGCTTCAAAGTAGCTCTTTACTACAGCCTGTAAATCCTCAGATTCTGAACCCCATGCTGGTGGGGCGCTATAAATCGAGCATACAGACAACAGAAAAATGGCCAAACTGGTGAGCCATATTGCCTTTTTTATTTCTGATTGCCGTACGTCAAACATTCGCCCAAGAAATCAGACCTTTCTCTCGTAGTGTTTCACAAACAAACCAGATGGTTTAAGGCATAGAATCAAGACTATCAGCCCGAAAGCCACTACAGATTTAAACTCTAGGGAGACGTACCCACCAAAAAGGTTTTCGATTATACCCAGCAAATATGCCCCTGCCGCTGCGCCAGGCAAGCTTGTCATTCCTCCGAGGACTCCCCCGGCAAATCCCTTCAACATCGGGTCCAGCATCATGTTTGGGTCAAGCGTGGCGATCGGCGCTATCAACATCCCGGCAATAGCCCCGGTCATAGAACTCAAACCCCAGGTGAAAGTGAGGATTCGCCTGGTCGGAATGCCCATAGCCTTCGCTGCGAAAGGGTTTTGCTGAACAGCCTTCATCGCTGTCCCAAGTTTGGTAAATCTAAAAAACAAAAAAAGGACAAGCATAACTAGCAGACTTACCGTCAACGTCCAAAAGTTGATCTCCGTTACTACTACACCTGCAATGGTCACGCCTGAATACTCCGAAAAAGGAACAGGAAATGGATTCTGGTTTGCCCCCCATTTCCAACCCGCCAATCCGTAAAGAATCATTTCTGCGCCAAGCGTTATTACTATGGCGCCCAACACTCCAGGATTATCCGCAGGCCTCAGGAAACAAATTTCGAGCAAAGCGCCCAACACGAAAGCAAAAATCATAGTAATAACCACTGAGGTCCAAAAACCGGCGCCATAGCTCTCCATCATGCTGTAAGCCACAAATGTAGCCAACATGGCCATTTCACCCTGGGCGAAATTTGGCACTTCAAATGTCTTGTAAATAATGACCATT
>DYRE01000447.1 GCA_020718965.1 Desulfomonile tiedjei | reverse complement strand
GACCGCTACCACGTATAGTGTCGTCTCGGTGCTTCCGAGTATTACCGAACCCAGTCTGGCCTGAAATGAGTCCGGTCCCTGGGATGTTACTATCTCCCCCAGGATTCCTAACGATGCGGACCCGGAAAGGGGCCTGGTAAAAGCCATCGCGATAATCTCCGAGGTAACCCCTAGATCATGCAGAAACGAAGGCAGCGCCCCCGTAAGCATATCCATAGCTCCAGAGGCCCGGAACATTCCGACCGCAACGAGTATCGCCACCAGGTAGGGGATGATATTTACCGCAATTTCAAAACCCTGTTTTGCGCCGTCAACAAAAGTTTCGTAAACCCTTACACCCTTCAGCGCTCCATAAACTGGAATTCCTACCAGAAATATTATCAAGATGAGATTTGAAACCGTTGATACTATTTCGTTAATCGGCATGATACACCCAAGGATCCATTATTAGTCCTGAAATCGCTTAAGTCTGGACATGAAGCGAGCGATACAAACTGCTGAAACCGTGGAGAAACTCGTAGCGATAATGGCCGGCAAAATAATTATCGTGGGGTCGGAAGAACCACCAGCCGCCAGCAAGGCTATTGCTCCAAAGGGGACCAACTGAAGGCTTGAAGTGTTGATAGCCAGAAACATGCACATTGCGTGGGTCGCCGTGCCTTTTGTCTCGTTAAGAGAGTCAAGATCCTTCATGGCCTTTATACCAAGAGGAGTCGCTGCATTGTTAAGGCCGAACATGTTGGCGATCATGTTGGCCGCCATCCCGGCGATGGCTGGGTGATCCCTGGGCACGCCAGGGAATAGGCGTACCATAATTGGCGCAATCAAAGAACTCAATCTGTTAGTCAAGCCGCTGACTTCAGCAATTTTCATTATCCCTAGCCAAAGGGCCATTACTCCCGTTAGTCCGATAGAAAGCTTAAAAGCGTTCATTGCAGACTCAGGAACGGAATTAACGAGATTTTTGAGATTACCGGTCAGTAAAGCTGTTATGGTCGAAGCCACGAGCAAAAAAAGCCAGATGATGTTTAGCAACAGGGCCTCCGTCGTGACGGTCTTTACGAAGTTACATTTTCAAGCGCCTATAATTGCATGTTCATTTGACCAATTTTTTTGACGAGTCATTTTTTAGCGCCTTTTTTTGCTTCGTCTTTGGTCTTGCCGGAGTTTTCTTTCTCTTTCGCTCGAGCGAGATTCTCCTTGATGACTTTGTTATCCGGCGCCAGCTTGATTGCCTTGTTGAGAAGATTTATCTGTTGCTTGGCGTCTCCCTTTTTTTCCAGACTAACGGCATAATCGTTGTAAGCTAAGGCAAGATCGGTCTTTATCTGTTGATTGTCCGGTGATACAGCAAGCGCCTTGTTCAGTCGCTGAATTTCCTGCTCATGCTTGCCCTGCTCTCCATAAGAAATAGCCTGGTTGTGATAGATAGCGGCAAGGTTTGATTGCGCCGCTTTATTTTTGGGGTCGTGTTTCAGGGATGTTTCCAGTAGTTCAATGGCCTTGGATATTTTTCCGGCCTTGTATTCCACTACTCCTTCTTTTGCCAAAATGTTTGAAAGGTTCGAATGGGTAAGAGGATTTTTGGCGTCCAGTTTTAAGGAGCTTTCGAAATTTGAAAGCCGCGATGCGAAGTCGAGGGAATTGCTTTCGACAGCATAGTTGTTGTAGGCTCCAGCAAGATTGTTCCTGATTGTAGAATCTCCAGGTTTCAGTTCAAGCGCCTCCTTCAAAAGGGAAATCTGAGATTCGAAGTCACCGCCATTACCCCTGACAACCGCAAGATTAGAAAGCGTTCCGGCAAGCGCCTGCGCAACAGCATGAT
>DYRE01000446.1 GCA_020718965.1 Desulfomonile tiedjei | reverse complement strand
GTTAGAAAAGAAATTCCTGGCAGATATTTTCTATGAGGTGAAAACCTCTGTTGCGTCCTCTCTGAATCTTGAGAAGGTTTTGGATTCCATTGTTCAGGGCGTGGTAAGAGCCATGAAAATTAAGGGCTCGTCACTAAGTCTTCTAGATACAAAACATAATCGGCTAATGGTTGTTGGGTCGCATGGCCTGAGCCGGAACTATATTTCCAAGGGGCCCCTTGACGCATCCAGGAGCATTGGAGAGACGATTCTTAACGGTGACGCAGTTTGGGTGAAGAACGCTTCGGATGATCCTCGAATGCAATATCCTGAGGATGCCCGGAAGGAAGGTATAGTATCCGTTCTCAGTGTGCCGCTCAAAATTTCAGGGAAAGTAACAGGCGCCCTTAGAGTCTATTGCTCCGAGGAGAGAACTTTCCTGCCGGAAGAATTACGAGTTTTGAAAGAATTTTCCGATCAGGCAGCCATGGCCATTCAAAACGCCCGTTCCTACGAGGACGTTAAAAACGAATATGATAACCTCAGGGAAGATCTCAGATTGTATTTTGACGAGATAGGCTGGGACTGACCGGTAAGAGTAGGTACAGAAATTTTGTTCCCGGCGGAACTGGTTCAACGGGGAAGCCACGATGGACGAATTTGACAGTAATGAGGATCATCGTCATATGGGGCACAGCCGCAATCGATCATCTCAGCCCTCTGCCGCCGGGCTGAAGACTGCGTCTCCCATTATTTACCATGAACCGGACCTCATTGAAAAATTTATTCATAAAATCCAGCATCTTCTTCCTGACAGTTTAAAAGTAAAGGAGCTGTTTCTGGTATCCTTCAGGAACAGGATACTGGCCAGCGCCCTCGTGATTTTTGCTACAGTTGTACTGACAATTGGCGCTATTCTGGGGATAGCGATATTCCCACGCTTGAGCCAGGACCACTGTGTAATTCAGAGTCTGAAGTTTATACACCTGTTTGTCAGCCTGATTGTCATCGCTATTGGATGGTGGTTCATCGACCGTATTTCGCGGAAAATTGCGGAACCGCTAAGGGAACTCACTGAGAAGGCTGATCAGATTAGCCGGGACAGTTCTTCTATTGCTGAGAATCAGATAGACAAAACCGAAGCCTCAGATGCTGGTTATTGTCAAACTCCCACCGACTCTGACTTGAGGGGTGGGGACGAGATTTACCAGTTGACAAGATCTTTTAACCGCATGCTAATGAATCTCAAGGCTTCGGAAACGAGATTAATTGAATCTGAAAAACGCTACCGGTTCCTTTTCGACAATGGACCGACTCCTTTGTTTGTAATTGACAGGGAGACGATGAAAATTATCGATGTAAACGCTCGCGCGGAGGAAGAATATGGATTTGCCAGAGAAGAATTTCTGGGTATGAATTTTGACGACCTGGCCCCGGACACTGATCGTGAACCTACGAGATCTCTTTTGCAAAATCTTGATCTGAGCGAGATTGCCCCACTCCCGATATTGAGGAGACGGCGGAAAAGCGGGTCAGTCTTTGTGGTCAATTTTAACGTTTCGGCTAGCCATTATGAAAACCGGCCGGTTCTTATGATAGCCGCATGGGACGCGACAGAAAAACTTGAAAAACAGGCAAAATTGATCCACGCGGGGAAAATGGCTACTCTTGGCGAAATGGCTACCGGGATTGCCCATGAACTCAATCAACCTCTTTACGTCATACGTATAGGAGTTGATTTCCTCTCAAAAAAACTGAGAACCACCGGCGATATTTCAACGGAAGATTTCTTGAAAGTGGCGCAAGAGATAAATGACGCTGTAAGTAGGGCAACGGAGATTATTAAT
>DYRE01000445.1 GCA_020718965.1 Desulfomonile tiedjei | reverse complement strand
CATCGCAAGATACTACCTGGAGAGCTTTGACCAATGACCAATCGTCATTCGTCATAAACTCGCCAGAAGGACCGATAAACCAGATGATAAAACTCCATATCAGAACAAGAAACAAAGTCGGAGGACCATAAGAGTAAAAAAAGTTTTTAGTGCCTAATGACATGACTTTGTTCTTTGGACCTTGCGCCCGTTTGGATCTGCGTCTTTGTCCCACCCCTTTACGTTCGGCATATTTGAGTGGGATTGGCTTTGATGAAACATTAGCAATTATATATCCATAGGTACAACCATGTAAAGAGCCGACAACTCACGGGACATAACAATATACTTTATATATTACCAATTACTTCATAAATTAGAAAGATATTTCATGCTGAATACTTTCAGCAATTATCTTGTGCGCATGACTATTCGGATGCCTGTCAATAATAACTGATGGATTCTTTCCCCAATGATAATAAGCTTTAGCATATTCCTCTGTTGAGCATGTCTTAAGTCGCCTTGTCAGGGCTCCCTGGGAATCAGCGACTTTGCTCTCAAGTTTCTTAAAATATTCGGGGATCGTTGATAAAGAGCCATCCATCCCCAGAACTATGATAACCATTCTGGACCCGTGTCGGGAGCATATAGACTCAATTTCTCCATACGCCAGCCGAATGATCTTTTCAGTATCCTGTTCGGGCTCAGGGATAAGGCTCAGGGCTTCTTTTAACCAGACACGACTTGAATGCCAGAGGTCATGAGCCACTAATGGGAACTTGCGGTTAAGGCTGAAATCCATAAAGTCGAAAAGTGTGGGTCGGGAAAAACGGAAAACATCGAGGTCCACATCAAAAATAGCGCTTGCAAAATCAGGCGAGTGAATTCTGAAATGGCCTCCGGAACCGGAAACAAAGTATGGATGTGGAAGAAGCCCAAAGAAACTTGGAGCGTACCGAAGTCGGGCCCGGTCTGCAAGCCAAGGGGAATACTGCGCCAGAACAAATTTGGGTTTAAATACCGGAATGAGCCGTCGTGCGAGTATCACCATTTCGGCTAAACCATAACTGCATCTCCCTGCGTTTAACGGGGTTAGCCCCAATCTTTTAGCTAATAGACTGCAGTAAGTGTTTTGGGAAGGGACACCAAACCCGAAAGTGAAACTGCATCCCAGCGCCAGAAGGCTGTCTACATGAATTTCGGATGCGTCTGTTCTTATCGGTGATCGGTCATGGTCAATACGAAATCCATGACAGTCGTAACGTACTGGAATCCTGACCTCGTCGGAAAGGATCATCATGCCATTTGAATCAGGAATCGGAACATATCCGAGTTCTGGGTCAACTTTGTGAGCCGATCCAGTCCATCCCGCAGAACCAGACTTAATGTTTGTCCAATGTAAGTATGAAAAAAAGAATGGAACAGATAAAATCAGCAAGGCGGTAATCACGATTCCGAAAATCGCATAACCGGGAATATTCCCTGACACTCTGCGGCTCATAATCCCCCCACTAGTATTACAGAAGTTTACTCAGGAGTGACATCGTCCTCTTCAAAAAGCCTTTCGTCGTCTTCCATCGCATCAGCCCGCGCTATATCGACAACTTTTTCCCCAGGATCCATTCTCACCAGTGTTCGTCCCTGAGTAATTCTTCCTATAACCGAAATTTCCTCCATTCTCAACCTGATAATTTTGGCGCCAGTCGTTAAAATCAGAATGTGATCCGAATCTTCGACAACCATTACGGCGACAACATCTCCACTCTTCGGAGTTGTTCTTATGGTGATTACACCTTGTCCACCCCTGTTTATAGGTGGATATTCTTTTAATGACGTTCTTTTTCCCAGG
>DYRE01000444.1 GCA_020718965.1 Desulfomonile tiedjei | reverse complement strand
ATAGCGCAAAACTCAGTGGCCGACTCAGGAACCCAGATGTCTTCGCAAATCGTCACGGAAAACCTGATGCCGTTCAACCGGAAAATGAAACATTTTTCACCAGGTCTGAAATATCTCCTTTCATCGAAAACACCATAGTTTGGCAATTCCATTTTATGGTAAATACCCGTGACTTTTCCGGACACTACGAGGGCCGCCGAATTGCTAACGTATCCGTCGCTCAATTCAGGGAAGCCCACGATTGATGCAATTCCATGTGAGTTTATTGCAATCTCATCCAAACAGGAACGACAATCAATCAAAAACCTTTTCCGTAGCAGAAGGTCCTCTGGAGGGTACCCGGTAAGCGCCAGTTCTGGAAAAGTCACTAGATGTGAGCCTTGGTCCCTTGCTTTGCCAATTTCATGAATGATTTTTTCGGTATTTCCGCGAAGATCTCCTACGATAGGGTTGATTTGAGACTGCGCTATTCTGATTACGGTCATATTCCTGGTCCCTGTGAGATTTACACATTAGCGGTATTAAGATCTACCCTGGAAACTCTATCATTCCCACCTGACATTGCAACACATCTGTGACCCTGTGACACCAGCCCTTAAGGAAAACGGCCGACCTGACCTGAAATTGTCAGTGGCGGCCGCTTCGGGGCAAGTCCTAAAATCGAAAATGATACCGGGACCTGAATAAGTTGTCAGACTCTAGATGTCATAATACAGTGCGAACTCATAAGGATGGGGTCTCATTCGCACTGGGTTCAATTCAGCTTCAATTTTGTACTCGATCCATTTCTCTATAGCGTCTTGAGTGAACACATCGCCTTTCAGCAGGAATTCGTGATCATTTTCAAGCGCCTTAAGAGCTTCAGCCAAGTCTCCAGGGGTTGACGGCACATCTTTGAGTTCTTCCGGGGAAAGGGAATAAATGTCCTTGTCTAGAGGCTGACCAGGGTCCATTTTGTTTTCAATGCCATCGATAACCGCCATCAGCAGTGCGCTGAAAGCAAGGTATCCGTTGCAGGAAGGATCAGGAGTCCGGTATTCTATCCTCTTGGCCTTAGGAGAAGCGCTATACATAGGTATTCTACAGCAAGCAGACCTGTTTCTCGAGGAGTATGCCAGGTTGACGGGGGCCTCAAATCCTGGGACGAGTCTTTTGTAAGAGTTTGTCGTAGGATTGCAAATTCCACAAAGAGCTGGAGCGTGCTTCAGGATTCCACCGATTGCCCAAAGAGCCATTTGAGACATACCCGCATACTTGTCACCGGCGAAAAGAGGTTCACCTCCTTTCCAAATACTAATGTGAGTATGCATGCCGGAGCCATTGTCTTCGAAAAGTGGCTTAGGCATGAATGTGACGGTTTTATTGTAACGTTTGGCCACATTCTTGAGCACATACTTGAACCACATCAGTTGATCGCCCATCTGAAGAAGCGGCTTGAATTTCATGTCGATCTCAGCCTGCCCCGCTGTAGCGACTTCGTGATGCTGAGCTTCTATGGTTATGCCCAGACTCTCGAGCGTTAGAACCATTTCAGTCCTGATATCCTGCTGGGAATCTGTTGGGGATACTGGAAAATAACCTTCTTTGTGTCTTGGCTTGTAGCCCAGGTTTGGTTCTTCTTCACGGCCAGTGTTCCATACGCCTTCGACAGAATCAACCTGATGAAACCCATGATTGGACCCATAACTGTAACGAACATCGTCAAAAATAAAGAACTCGGCTTCCGGGCCAATGAACGCAATGTCGCCGATCTTTGTATACTTGAGATAGGCTTCAGCTTTGTGGGCTATGTTCCTTGGGTCTCGGGTATATCTTTCTTTGGTGACCGG
>DYRE01000443.1 GCA_020718965.1 Desulfomonile tiedjei | reverse complement strand
TAGTGCGAATTTACCGGCAGTATCAGACATTCTCATCGGGAAACAGATGACAAACAGTTGGGGAAAGCCTTTTACTAGTGATGACATCTTGAGGCTCTATATTAAGAAATTTTTCAAGGACGTCCACATTATTACGGACATCCTTGAAATGGATCAAATCTCACTTGATCTTGTTGCAAGCCAAAGGCTCGTCATAAAATGGTCCATCAACAGATTCTCATCAGTGGACTCATAAATCAGATTCTGGTGAGCCAGATCAAGAACTTGGAACAATACGGCTAATTCATGATCCGACACCTGCGAAATAAAGTCTATAAGAGGTTTCCTTTCAGCCATGATGAATGTCTTCTCCTTTGAAATCAATGATCAACGCAGCCAGACTGATAAAAGGCGCGACGATCAACACCTGTATGCGACAACAAAAGTCTTCCCGGAGTTCCAGCCTCCGGGTTAGTTTCCGCCATCAGGTATCTTCAAGACATTCCTTAGTATCTGACACATAAGTCGCAAGTCAAGTCACCCTTAATTATTCACCCGTGTAAGACATGGCCGCATCGTCCAGTAAATGTTCAAGATGCTGATTCCCGAGGATTTCAAGACCTAACGATTCGCTCCAGATTCCCGGTGATTCCATGCACAGATAAACCAGAGCGCTGGGAGCATACAACCTGATTCTCCGGGCCAAAACCCTGTATATGGAAATTCTTCGCTCTGGACTTAAACGAAATTTGCCATCCAGTCCGGGGGAAAAAGAATCAAAGAAATATCTCACAGGCCCGAACCGAGCATTAACGACGTCCTTCAATTTGGGCACAAATCTAAGAACACCCAAAGATATCCATATGATCGACTCTGGACTTACACTGGAAAATATTGCGTCCACAGTTTCCCTATAGCCATCTTCCCATCCTTCAAACGGCACAATGGGATCGAAATGAAATCCAACCTTAAAACCTTGTGAAGCGAGCCTGGATGCGGCATTGATTCTTCTCTGCAAACTGGCGGCCCTGATCTCTTCGGTTTTGCTGAAACTGAACGCATTGACGGAAAAACTTACAATGATGTTTCGGGGGTTTTGGATTTTCAGAAGCGGCTCAATGTAGTCTGTTTTGGTTTTAAATTCCAACGTTGCGTTTGTGCGTCCTGAAAACGCATGGGTAAGATGAGCAGCGTAACCGGTAATAGGATCCAGGGCCAAGGAATCGGTAAACTCACCCGTGCAGAACCTGAAAAATCTCTCAGGCGACTGCGTTTTCAGAAAATTTTCCAGCTCTGCCAGCATATCTTCCAGATTCACGTAAACTTCCATTACCGGGTTATTGAAATACACCTGTAAAGCGCAATAACGACAATCTATAGGACACCCCTGACCTATGTTCAGTATTTTCAGTCCGCAACAATTGTATTGCTTTGTCCCGGGGCAAGGTTTCACAAAAGCCCCTTTGTAGCGGACCAACTTCAATATTCTTTTACCTGGGTTGAGTGGATCCGGATGGAGATCGATTCGTCCCGCTTCTTTGACGATCTCTGAGCCGATTACGATTTTCCCGGCAGTGACTCGATCCATAATACGCCTAGTCGTTGGTAGATCTAACGCATCGTCTTCAATCCATATTTGTTCAACAGGAAATTTCATTTTTTTCGCAAAATTACAACCGGGTTAGCGCTTCAGTCTAAAAATTTGAAAGGCCGGTGGACAAACACCGGACGCTGTTATATCTATCTAACATATACGTTTCAGAAAATCAGGAATGCTTGAGGAATTTGTTATGGTTGACGAAAAACAGGAAAAAAAAGAGACCGAAATTAATGGCGCCATGAGTTCTTCCG
>DYRE01000077.1:3633-9000 GCA_020718965.1 Desulfomonile tiedjei | reverse complement strand
ACCTTTATCTCGGCTCTTTTCTTTCCGTTTACCTGAACCACGATAGTCAATTCCTCTTCAATAATCAATTGAGGATCATATTCAGGCCATTTGCGTCTGGTGAGGCCGGATTTGTTGCCGAGAGCCTCCCAAAGTTCTTCGGATGCATGTGGAACGAACGGAGACATCAAAACAATCATTGTATCGAGGGATTCTTTCATGGCCCAGCGAAGAGCGTCATCAGAGAAAATACTTTGTGATGTTACCTTTGCGAGTTCATTCGACATTTCCATTATCGCAGCGATAGCCGTGTTGAATCTAAACCGGTTACCAACGTCTTCGGTCACTTTTTTGATCGTTTTGTGGGTCACGCGCCGAATGTAACGGCTTTGAATCGTTTCAGCGCCTAAATTATTGGGCTTTTTCAAATCTTTATATTGAAAGATCAAGTTCCAGATTCTATTTAAAAATCTATGCGCCCCTTCTACACCTTCAGCGGTCCATTCTAGATCTCTTTCGGGTGGAGCGGCGAATAGGCAGAACAATCTTACAGTGTCCGCACCGTAACCGTTGATCAACTTCTCGGGATCCACGACGTTACCTTTTGATTTTGACATCTTTGCGCCATCCTTGATGACCATCCCTTGAGTCAAAAGATTCTCAAAAGGCTCCCCCGCCTGCTTGATTCCCAGATCTCTCAGCGCCTTGGTGAAGAAGCGTGAATAGAGCAAATGCAGGATTGCGTGTTCAATGCCGCCGATATACTGGTTTACCGGGGACCAATAGCGATCCTGCTCAGGGTCAAGTAATCCTTTGTCATAACGGGGACATGTATATCTATCAAAATACCAGGAGGATTCCACAAAAGTATCCATGGTGTCCGTTTCCCTGCGAGCCGGAGTTCCACAGTCCGGACATGAAATCGTAACCCACCAATCCAGGTCAGGCAAAGGAGATCTACCGTTTTCAGGGAATTCTATGTTTGTGGGTAATACCACTGGCAAGTCGCTGTCTGCCACTGGTACAGGCCCACATTTTGGACAATGGATTATTGGAATAGGAGCGCCCCAGTACCTCTGACGGGAAATTCCCCAGTCCCTCAAACGATAATTTACCGTGGGGCCCCCCAGGCTCAACGATCGGAGTTTTTCAGAGATCGACTTTTTAGCTTCAAGATTGTCCATTCCATCAAACTCGCCTGAATTCACCATGAACCCATTTTCAACATAAGCCTCTGTCATTGTTTCAGGGTCCAGTGACTGATCAGGAGGGTTAACGACCACGATCACGTCGAGTCCATACTTTCCGGCAAAATCAAAATCCCTCTGATCGTGCGCGGGAACAGCCATCACAGCTCCTGTTCCATATTCATAAAGAACAAAATTCGCGCAATAAACCGGAATCCTGCGGCCTGTGAGTGGGTTTACACAGTAGGCCCCTACGAAAACACCCTCTTTCTCAGCTCCTTCACCCACTCGACTCTGCCAGTCCTGCGTGAGAGCCCGGTTCACGAATTCCTGGACAGCCGATTCCTGGGGGGTTCCCTTGGAAATTGACAAACAAAGAGGGTGTTCAGGCGCCAAACTCATGAAAGTGGCGCCAAAAACAGTATCAGGCCTGGTCGTAAAAACTTCGATCGATTCATTTGAATTTTCGATTTTGAAAAGGATTCTAGCCCCCTCACTGCGGCCAATCCAGTTCCTTTGCATCGCCAGGACTTTTTCAGGCCAGCCTTTCAAATGGTCGCAGCCTTCAAGAAGTTCATCCGCGTATTGCGTAATTTTGAAAAACCACCCATTTTGCTCTCTCTGAATTACTGGCTGGCCGCACCGCCAGCAACAACCTGACTCTACCTGTTCATTTGCAAGAACCGTTGCGCAAGGCTGACAATAGTTCACTATTGATTTCTTTCTATAAACCAGTCCTTTTTCCAGCATTCTAATAAAAAGCCACTGCTCCCATTTGTAGTAATCCGGATGGCAAGTGGCTATTTCACGATCCCAATCGTAAGATAGTCCCAGGCGCTTCAACTGCCTGCGCATCTCGTTTATGTTATTTCTGGTCCAAGTCGCTGGATGAGATTTGTTTTTTATAGCCGCATTTTCGGCAGGCATTCCAAACGCATCCCAACCCATCGGATGAAGAACGTTAAAACCCTTGTTCATTTTGTATCTGGCGACTACATCTCCTATGCAATAATTTCGGACGTGTCCCATGTGAATTCTTCCGGAAGGATAAGGGAACATTTCTAACAGGTAGTATTTTTCCTTGGATTCGTCGAGTTCGACCTTGAAAAGCTTTTCTTTTTCCCATTGCGTCTGCCACTTCTTCTCGATAGCGTCAGGGTTGTATTTTTTGTCCATTATTCCTCCACTGTTCGGCGACTGAACAATTAACCTTTTCTTCTAGCATATAAACTCAACCTGCTTCAATCAGTCTTTTGACTTGACCCGCGCTCACGATCCGATTTAAAGTCGAATCTTCTATTTCAATTAAATGGTGAAAGACTATGACCCGGGAAGTGTCCATCAGTCCTGAAGGCGAGGAATTCTATCTTCCAAACGCGGAAGACTATGAAGCAGAATTCTTAAGATTACAGAACCTTGTAGATTTCCACAGAGGCGAAGGAAAAGAAATTGTTGTAGTCATGGGGATCGGATTTGTTGGAGCCGTGATGGCTGGAGTCATCGCGGATTCCGTCGACGCCTCCGGAAAATCGGGTAAATTTGTCATTGGAATGCAGAGACCAAGTATTAGGAGTTATTGGAAAATCCCGCTCATGAACAGAGGGGTCACTCCAGTTAAATCTGAAGATCCAGAGGTTCCAGCGATGATAAGTCGCTGTGTCCTGGAGAAGAAGACTCTTACTATTTCATTTACCTATCAAGCCCTTAGCCTCGCCGATGTTGTTGTAGTTGATGTACAATGCGACTACATAAAAGACTCCCTGGACGATGTCAGAAAAGGCTACGTGCAACTGGATGATCTCGAGAAATCACTGGAAGTCATTGGAGAAACCGTTCCCGCCAATGCGATGATTCTTATTGAGACCACCGTGCCACCGGGTACAACGGAGCAAGTCGCTTATCCCTTGATCAAAAGGGCGTTTCAAAAGAGAGGGATCAGGGATGAGCCGTTGTTGGCTCACAGTTACGAAAGGGTTATGCCTGGAGCGAACTATGTGGCTTCAGTCAGAAATTTCTGGAGAGTGTGCAGCGGAATAAACGAAGAAGCCCGAGCCAGAGTAGTAAAATTTCTCAATGAGGTCATTGACACCAAGAATTATCCTCTGACCGTTCTTGATAGACCTATCGAGTCTGAGACTGCAAAGATAGTCGAAAACAGCTATAGGGCAACAATCCTGGCGTTTATGAATGAATGGAGCGTTTTCTCAGAACGCAACGGCGTGGATCTCGTCAAGGTAATAAATGCTGTAAAAGTTCGACCTACGCATTCAAACATGATTTTCCCCGGGCCTGGGATAGGAGGCTATTGTCTGCCTAAAGATGGAGGTCTGGCGGTTTGGGCCTACAAGCATCTCTTGGGATTTCAGGACGATCTTTTCAAGATAACGCCTCTTGCAATAAACATAAATGACACTCGATCCTTACATGTTTCCGAGCTTGCCCGCGACGCTCTCCGAAATATGGGACGTTATATAGCCGCATCCAAAGTAGCTCTTCTGGGGGCGTCTTATAGGGAAGACGTTGGGGACACCCGGTACAGCGGTTCAGAAATCATAGTGCGTAGATTAGTGGAAATGGGCGCCGATGTCTGCGTATATGACCCATACGTTGAACACTGGTGGGAATTCGAAGCCCAAGATGTATATCCGGCTCCCGGTAAGAGCAGGGCCAGATTCTTCCGTTCCCAGAAGAAACTTCAGGAGCTTAGGATTGAAAAAGACCTGCCCTCTGCTTTGAAGGAGGCGGACGTTATGATTCTGGCAGTGAGACATAAGGAATTCATGGAACTAAATCCCGACGATGTCGTAGGTTACGCAGGGGGACCACTAGCAGTCATTGACTGTTTTGGGATATTGGCGGACGAGACGATTCAACGGTATTTTGAATTAGGTTGCGAAGTTAAAGGTCTGGGACGAGGACATATTAATAGAATCAAGAAAGAATTTGCACGTCGCTGAGAGCTGATCCAGCGTTTAGTTCCCGTTGTTGATTCAAGAAGAATTACAATAGGCAATGAATTTAAATCTTGGCCGAATCCGCATCAAGATTCAGGATCATGCCAAATCCTGCATTCAGGTTGCGGACATCCGGGTTTTGTAAGCACTAACTGCCACAACTGGTTGTATCGAGCTCTAAAAGCTCCAGCGCATGAAAGCAGATAATATTCCCACATCCGCTTGAATCTGGTGTCATAACGTTTCGAGAGTTCCGGCCAGGCATTTTGAAAATTGGAGTTCCATGCCATAAGGGTTTTGTCGTAATGAGGGCCCAAATTGTGCAAATCTTCGATCACGAACAATCCTTCCACGGATTGAGCGATTTGAGTCAGGCTAGGCAGCATTCCGTTGGGAAATATGTATTTGTTGATCCAAGGATCAGTTTTTACACTGGAAGTATTAGATCCGATGGTGTGCAAAAGAAATACTCCACCATCTTCAAGAGATTTATGAACTGTCATCATGAAGGTTCTATAATTCTTATAACCAACATGTTCGAACATACCCACAGAGAGTATTTTGTTGAAAGTACCGTCAATCTCACGAAAGTCACAATTTAGTATTTTGACTCGTGACTCTTGGAGACATTGCCGAGCGTATTTAATCTGTTCATCGGAAATATTGACTCCTGTGACGTGGCAGCCAACTGTTTCCGAGATGTACTTCGCTAAACCTCCCCAACCGAAACCGATGTCGAGAACTTGATCAGAAGGGGTGAGGTTCAGTTTCGCTACTATCATATTCATCTTATTGATCTGGGCTTGAGCAAGATCCTCGCATCCCACAAAATAACCGCAGCTATACTGATTGTAGTCGTCCAGAAATGACAAGAACATCCCATTATCCAAATTATAATGACGATCGGCAATCATCCTGGATCTGGCCAAAGATTGCATATTGAATAAATTCGCTCGCAGTAATGGCCCTATAAGCCTCCAGGAGCCTCCGACCTTGCTTTCCAGCCCCTCTGACAGGATCCTGCAAAAGAAGTCATCAAGTCTTTCGCAATCCCACCAGCCATCCATGTACGCCTCTCCCAGTCCGAGATTCTTCAGGCTTAGCACACGGTCGTAAAATTTTTCGTTGTAAATTATGATGTCATAGGGATTGGTTCCGTTTATCTGAATTCCTACAGAAGCCAATAACTCGGCAACAATTTTTTTATTCGGTGACATAACGCCTCCTGTCGAAATTCAAGATTAAGA